>NZ_RAWR01000079.1:0-40676 GCF_003986945.1 Corallococcus sp. AB018
GGGGCGGGGGCTCGAAAATCCCCTGAGAAACTCCTTGCCGGGTCCGGATGCGGATGGTACTTACGCGCCGCTTTCGGTGCGCCGACATAGCTCAGTTGGTAGAGCAACTGATTCGTAATCAGTAGGTCTCCGGTTCAAATCCGGATGTCGGCTCCAAGAAGAGAAAGGCCGGTTGCCCCTGTGGCAGCCGGCCTTTTTCGTTTTCGCGCTCCGGAGTCTCGCGTGCGTCTGCCGTGGCTGGTGTTGTGCCTGTGGTGGGCGCTGGTCGGAACCCGCCAGCGGGTGGACGAAAGCGACCACCGACCGAAAGGCCCCGTCGCCGCCGGATGTGACCGCCGTGACGGGGCGTCAGGGTGGCGCCCTTCTTGAAACGCTCGGCCCCGGGAGGGAGAGCGAATGAAGAAGCGTGCATTGGTCATGGGATGCCAGACGTTCGGTCTGACTGGGGTGCTCAGCGACACGGAGCGCATGGAGCGTGCGCTGGGGGCGCTGGGGTTCGAGGTCGAATCGTGCGTCCAGAACGCCACGCGGCAGGGCATTCTGGACGCCTATCGACGGCTGATCGGCGCGAGCCAGGACGGGGACTGCGCCGTCATCTACTACTCGGGGCATGGCTCGCGGCTCGCCGTGACCGGGGGCTCGGGGCCCGCGGAGAGTCATGTGCAACTCATCATCCCCACGGACTTCGCTCAGTCCACGGATGACGACTTCCGAGGCATCACCGCACCCGAGCTGTCGGCGCTCCAGGGCGCGCTGACGGCGAAGACGCGCAACGTCACGGTGGTGCTGGACTGTTGCCACTCCAGTGCCATGTCCCGCGCGCCCGATCTGGATTCAACGGTGCGGTCGCTGGACGACCTGGAATTGGCGGCGAAGCAGCACGAGGCGCTGAAGTCGCGAGGCAAGCCCTGGCCCCAGCGGGCTTCCGAGCACCTGGCGCGGCTACGCCAGCAGGGGGCACGCGCGGAGGGGCCTTTCCTGGAGTCGAACCCGCATGCGGTGCGGCTGGCGGCGGCGGGCGTGGACCAGTCGGCCTGGGAGTACACGAGTGCGTCAGGGCTCCGCACGGGCATCCTCACCGAGTGTTTCCTGAGGGCGCTGGAGGAGGCCCAGGGGCTGCCGGTGTCATGGGAGGTGCTCGGCCGGAGGATTCGCGAGCAGGTGCTGGCCCGCTTTCCCACGCAGCGCCCGGAAGTGGAGGGCCCGGTGCGACGAGTCGTGTTCGGGCTCGACGAGCCGGTGCCGCAGGCGTCATTGCCCTATTTCACCGCCGACGGCCGGCACTGGCTGCGTGGTGGGCGCCTGCACGGGGTGCACGTGGGCGACGAGTACACGCTCATGCCCTTCCCGGCGATGCAAGTGGACCCGGCACGCCAGTTGGCGAGGGCCGAGGTCAAGAGCGTGCTCGCGGAGCGAAGTGAGGTCGCGTTGTCGCCGAAGGCTCCGACGGGAGTGGACAAGGCCGTGGCCTTCTTGACGCGCGCATTGCTGCCACGCCGGCCCATCGACATCGAGTCGCCCACGTCGGACGCCGAGCATCACGAGGCAGTGCGTGCCGAACTGGAGAAGCGGCTCGCGACATCCACGCTGGTGCGCAAGTCCATGGGGACCGGGGATGGCCCGGTGCTGATGCACGTCCGCTTCACCACGGACCGCATCGAGCTTCGGGACCGGGACCGGGTGCTCGCGGCCAGGCCGTTGCCCGCGAAGGTGGAGAGCGTGGGTCTGCTCATCGACAACCTGGAGGTCACGGCGCGGGCGCAGTTGCTCCGGGAGTTGGAGAGCGGCTCGGAGGCGCATGCCCTGGCGGAGCCCTGCGCCATCGAGTGGGGACGTGTCGTGGCGGGTCGGGCGGAGCCGCTCCCTGTGTCTGGAGCTTGCCTGGCTCCAGGCGAGCGCTTCTACGTGCGCATCCGGAACGAGGGAACAACGAAGCTCTACGCCACAGGGTTCGACGTGGGCGTGAGCAGCCGCATCCGCGTCCTCAATGCCTCGGAGCCTTCTGGCATGCTGGTGGAACCTGGCAAGGAGCGGTGGATTGGCAAGCGGCCCGGGGATGCTCCGCTGGAGGGATTCGAGCTGGCGTGGCCGGACTCAGTGCCAGCGACGGGTGTGCGTGGGTTGGAGTCGCTAGTGGTCATTGTCTCCAATGCTCCGCAGGACCTGCGAAGCCTGGAGGCCCATGGCGTGAGGGACGCGACCTTCAAGGGGCCTGGGTCCCAGCTCGAAAGTCTCGTGCAGCAGGCGACCTGGGGCGGGAAGCGCGAGGCCATCATCCAGGAGGACACGGTGAGCTACGCGGTCCGCTGCATGTCCTTCCTGTTGGAGCCCCCGAAGGCGGAGGACTCCGTGGGGCATCCGCGGCCAGCGCTGGACCTCATGGCCTGAGCGGCCCGTCTTCGACGAGGACTGGGACAAGGGCTCGGGCGTTGGCATCGCCGTTCCGAGCCGCTTCCAGCAATTGCTTGCGCACGGACTCCACCAGGGCCCGGTGCTTCTCCGGAGGCAGGGGCTGAGGGAGGCGGTACACATCGAGCGCCATGCCGGTGATGGCGCTCGCGAGCCCGCGCAGCCAGTTCTCATCCCGGACCGGAGCGGCCACGAACCAACGCTGGATCGTTCCATCCGCAGCCAGCGTCGTCAGGGTTCCATCCAAGGCATGGATGGTTGTGAAGAGACTTCCTTGCCTGCTCCAGATGTCGGGAGTGAGGGCGCGGCCTGTCCAGGAGTCCCATGCCTGGAGCCACTCCCCAAGAAGCTGGTTCTCTCCCGCCACCATCCGATTGATGACCGTCGAGGACACCACCCATCGTCCGCCAGGCCCCACATGCACGACGTGGCGTGTGCCCTCGGGTGGAGCAATGGGGGGCAACACCGGTTGGCCCGTTGCACCGTCCATGAGTTGAACCGTCTTCTCCCCGGTGCGCAGGATCCACGTTCCTCCTCCAGCAAAGGACAGGCGTAACTCCGCGCATGACTCCCGCAGCACGTCGGTGGACTCCAGGAGGGCTCTTCGGGCCAGGCTTCCCAGTTCGGTGGTGTCACCGCCCACCGGGATGATCAGCTTCAGAGGCTCACACGTGTCCGTGTTCCACAGCTGGACCCGAGCCCGTCTCACATCTTCCACCACGAGGTGCCGAGCGCTCCGGGTGAGACCGAGGGGCTGCCAATCCCGAGGCAGCTCCTGCTGACAGACAACGGCGGCCGTGTCCGGCTTCCAAGTCTGAAGGATGTCGCCCTGCTCCGTCTCCAACGAGGGCTGGGTCACCGTGGTAAGTCGGTCGCCTTTCGGGAGGAATCCGAGCGCGACCACAAGGCCCTCAAGATGGAGAGGGCCACTCTGCCGCGCACCGTCATTGATGCGCCAGACCTCGACATCAGAAGATCGGGCAGAGGCGTCTGGAAGGAGCACGCTCGCGATGCGAGAGCCGTCGGAACTGAATGCGAAGAGGCGGGAGTAGGCGCCGGACGCGGGCGACCGGGGGGACCATCGGACCTCTCCCGTCTGGACATCCAGGAGCTGTGGAGTGTCGCAGCCCTGGGTCCGCACGTTGGAGCAGGAGACGACCTGCTCCATCAAGGGGCTGATGGCGATCCATTCCCGTGACTCCGGCATGGGGAGTCGACCTGTCTGGATGGGGCGCGAGAGGGGGATCTTCCATTCGAGCACCATGCCTTCGTTGCTGACCGCAGCCAGGTGCGAACCCTCCCTGGATACGGAAGTGCCGGCAGCGCGGAAGGGAAGACGCAGTGGGCCCCCCAGGCGTACTCCTGTCTCAACGTCGTAGACCTGGACACTTCGCTGCCTCGACGTCGTGATGAGCCGGCGCCCGTCCTCGCTCAGGCGCAAACTGGCCCAAGCTTCATCGAGGGGAAGCGAGAGCATGAAGTAGGCACCGTCCTCCACCCGCCAGACACGAACCCCATGCGCTTCATGGTTGACGTTGCTCTCGCTGGTGGTCAGCACCCGGGTGCCATCCTTCGAGACATCCACGATGTGGAAGCGCTCGGGAAGGTCGTAGGGGCGGAATCCGGGGGCGGGGAACCATGGAGGCCCCTGCCAGACCTGGAGCCGGGAAATCTCCACCCCTCCGTCAATTCCAGCTCGGCCGACCGGCCGTGGCAGGGGCACCGGGGGATCCACGCATCCAGGAGCGGGGTGGTACGCGAGATCTCGCTGCCGTTCGTAGGCACATGCGGCTGTCGCGGGGACCACGGCGCGCGTCACGAGTGCGACCCGGCCCGAGCCCCCAAGGGGTGTCACCTGCTCGACGCGTTGATGGGCTTGTCCGGGAAGCAGGGGGCTCATCTGCCCTGTCGTGACGTCCTGTAACTCCACCCATGCCTCCGGTACACCGCCGTCGATGGTGTATCGGGTTCGAGGAACGGCTCCCGCGCCTCCATTGGAACAGTCGGTGTCCATGAGCGCGATTTCGTCGACGCCTGGCCCCTCACTCTCGAACAGCACGCCCCCGTCGGTGCCCCAACTCGTCAACGCACCGTAAGAGCGCATCATGAGCACGGCGCCATTTCCGGAGAAGGTCAGGGGGGAGCGTCCTTCGTACATGCCAAGCTTCGGCCTGGGACCCACCCGAGGACGGCGCAGCTCCCGGGCGAACCACGGAGTCCCGGAGCGGGTGTCCCAGGCATGGAGGACGAGTGGTTCCTGTTCCATGTCGGTGCTCGCCACGGCGGCGATGCTCATGCCGTCCCGGCTGAAGGCGGGATGCGCGTGAAGACCCTGCCCCAGGGTCTGGATGGGGGTCTGACGCCGGGCTCGTGCCTGGGCGTCCCAGACCGCGAGGGCATGGTCCCCGGGGGAGAGCATCAGCGCGAAGTCCAGGTCGGGGCTGAAGAAGGCTCGCTCCGCCTCGAACGCCGCGTTGCCGACCTGCTCTGGAGCCCGGGCGGCGAGCTGGATCAGCTTCGCCACGTAGGAGGGACGCATCGGGTCGTCGGCAGGGAGCTGCTCCACCGCCTCGGAGGCCAGCAGGAGCGCGAGGACCACGTCTCCCTCGGCTTCGGCGGAGGCGGCCGACGCGGCAGAACTGGCGGCCACCCGTTGGGCCAGCTGTGAGTTCCTGCTGACCGTGACACCCAGCACCGTGAGAACCGTCAGCGCGATGGCTGCCAGGAATCGGTTGCGCACGGCCCGTTGGCTTCGCTGCTCGTGGTAACTGGCCTCGATGAACTCCCGCTCGGTGACGTTGAGCCAGGGCTCCAGGTCCAAGGTGTGTGGTAGCCGGGGATCATCGTGCCACAGTCCCTGGTCCCGGCCCCGGGCTTCCCATTCACGGGCCGCTTCCGTGAGCTGGCGCTGGAGCGGAAGGGTGTCCTTCTCCTCCTCCAGCCAGATGTCCAGGTAGCTCCATCCGCGCACCAATGCGTCGTGCGCGGGCTCCACGTGCCCGATGCCCTGTGCGTTCGTGTCCGGAACGACCAGCCGGGCATCGGCGCTGGAAAGGACCTGGAGGACCTGCTCGACGCGCTGGTTCAGTGCCTCGTCCCTGAACACCAACTCATCTCGCGGCACCTTGCGCCGGGCCCGGTCTCCCTCCAGGGCCACCATGCGCAGCAACAGGTGACGCATGGTCTCCTGGGTGGGGGCATCGAGCGCCTCGAAGACGTCGCGTGCGCGCTTCCACAGGGCGCCGTGCACGTCTTCCAGCTCTTCATAATCCTTCTGCGTCAGTCGCCTGTCGGTCGCGCCGCGCTCCAGGTACTTCAGATAGAGCTGGCTCAAGGTGAAGGACAACAGCGGGAGAGCGCCTGGCATCGCGGCCAGCTCGTGGGCGAGCCGCGAGGGCAGATCGGGAGGCTCGAACACGAGCGCTCGGGCTTCGGCGGGCCCCTCGATGACGAGTTGGAGCGCTCTCGGCTCCATGGGCTCGAAGTGGAAGCGGGCTTGGTCCCAGCCGGCGAGGGCTCCCCGAACGAAGCTGGACTCGTAGTCGCTCCGCAGCGTGCAGACGATGTGGAACCGGTTCGAAGCCACGGCGGCAGCCAGGGTGGCCAGGAAGGCTTCTCGCGCGGCTTCGCCTGGGCGTAGCGTGATGAGCTCCTCGAGCTGGTCGACGATGAGCACCACGGGTGGGCCCGGGGGCAGGTCACGCACCTGGTCCGCCAGAGGGCGCGAAGCCGCGGACGCTTCAGGGCCGATCAGGAGCGCGAGCACCTTCGCCAGTTCCTGCAAGGGCGTGCCGCCCGGACGCAGCGAATACTGCGCCCAGTCCGCGTGCCACTTGGAGAGCTCGGGGCGGAGCCCGGCCTGGACGAGGCTCGTCTTTCCCGCTCCTGAAGGCGCGAGGACGACGGTCAAGGGGTGCCGCTCCACCTGGGAGCGCAGTCGTTCGACCACGTCCCGACGTCCGAAGAAGAGGTCCGCATGCTGGTGCGAGAAGGGCTCCAGGCCGCGATACGGGTTGTTCTCCAGGCTCAGCTCGGGGGCTTTCTTCAGCGGCCGGGTGTCCCAGGGTGTCCGGAAGACGTACTCGCCGCTGTGGTGCCGGGGGAGGAGCCACAGGCCGGGGGTCTGCGTGGGGCCCGCTGTCGTGTTCCCGTCCGACAGCTCGTTCCTGAGGTAGAGGTACAGCTCCGTGGCTGTGATGACGCCGTCGCCCTTCGCCTGTTTCTCCTGGAGGGCGGGAGGAAAGATGTCGGCATTTCCGAGCAGCCCTCGGAGCAGCGCGAAGCAAAAGGGCGAGTGTCGCGCCGCCGTGCCCTTGAGCGGCCCCCGTGCACCCAGGGTTCGTTCCGCGAGGACGTCCATGGCCCGCTCGTCGTAGGCCGCCGAGGCGATGAACTGCCATGCGGAGGTGCGCAGGTAGAGCTGGTAGCGCTCCTCGTATAGGGCGGGCGCGGTGAAGACGGCCTCGCGCCGGCCGGACCACCGGAACGCTCCCGCGAAGCAGCAGTCCAGGATGAGCAGCAGATGGCGGCAGGGGAGCGCCTGAAGCTCGGTGTTCAGCTCCGCCATCGGCAGCAGCGAGTCCAGCGTATCGTCCGCGTCGTAGGGCACCAGGTGCCCGTCGGGTCCCTCCAGCCCCTGCGCGGAGATGCCGTGCCCCGCGAAGTAGAAGAGGACGCGGCGCCCCTCTTGTTTCGCCTCGTCCTTTCGTTCGCTGGACACGGCCTCGGGCAGTTCCTCGGTGAGCAGGGAGTGCAGCGCCGCCAGCGAGGCATCCTCGTCCGTGCGCAGCCACACCTCGTAGCCGTGCCACCGGCTCAGCACCGTCGCCAAAGTCTGGGCGTCGTTCACCGGCGTCTGGAGCGTGAGCCGTGACTGCGCGTGGCGCGCGATGCCAATCACCACCGCCAGCGGTGGGCGCACGTCCTGATCGATCCGGCTCGGTGTCCTGGGACGCAGCACACGCTTCATGGAATCTCCCACCGCGGCTCAGTTTCCTCCCGCGCCATCCGACGCCATGGGCCAGTCCCGCGGTGACCATCGGCGGCAGTGCAGCAGCTGTGAAGCTTGCTTCGAGTCGTCAGGCGCTCGCGGCGGTGGAGTTCGCCGCCGCGGGTGAAGTGAGGAGCGCACGGTCTGGCACGTGGATGCAGAAGCACGTGTGCTCCTCCTTCCGCTCCAGGCTGATGCGCCACCCCAGGCTGCTCACCAGCCGTTGGGTGATGGCCAGCCCCAGCCCGGAGCCGCCCTCCTTGGTCGTCACCCACGGATTCCAGATGCTGTCGCGCAGCGCCTCGGGCACTCCAGGCCCTGAGTCCCAGCACTTCAACTGGATGCCCCCTTCCTCCAGCGCGGCGCTCACGCCAAGACGTCCCCCGGGGTCCACCGCCTGCGCCCCGTTGCGCAGCAGGTTGGCGAACACCTGAAGCACCATGTCCGGATCCGCCAGCACCAGCAGGTCCTCCGGCACCTCCACGGACACGGAGAGCCGCTTTTCCTCCACGGGCTCGCGGATGAGCTCCAGCGCGCGCTTGAGCGGCCCCACCAGCGGCACCGGCGCGAGCTGTGGCGCGGGAGACTTCAACTTGCGCAGCGTGGCGAGCATCCGCTCCAGCCGCGCCACCTCCTCGCTGCCAATCTCCACGTCCTGGGGCTCCAACGTGTGGCCCTTGCCGCTGCGCTTGAGCAGATAGCGGAAGAAGTTCAGCGGGTAGGCGATTTCGTGCGACATCTCGGCGCCCAGCAGCCCGAGCGTGAACCGCTTCTCGTCGCGCGTGGCCTCCACGTCACTGCGCCGCAGGGCCTCCAGTTCCTTCAGCGCCTCGGCGTGGTGCAGCGACACCGCGCCCAGGCTCGCGATGGTGGCCAGCAGCGTGAGGTCCTCGCTGGTGTAGAGGGCGGCCTGGTGCTTGGGGGGCAGCAGCAGCACGCCGCGCAGCCGCCCCAGCGAACGCATGGGCACCACCAGCAGGCGCTGCCACGGCGTCTCCAGCGTCCACACGTGCTGGCCCGTGTTGAGCCGCTCCAGCGCGTCCTCGGGGAGGTGGGGGACCGACGTCAGCACTCGTGCCTCCAGCACCCGCACGGGGCCGCTGGTGGGCAGCCAGCGGGACACGACCGCCTCCACGGCCTGACGGATGGCGGGCAGCTCGTGAAGGCTGGAGAGCTGATCACTGAGCTGCTCGATGCTGGGGCGGAATTGCGACGCGGCCGGGAAGAACAGCCACAGCGTCAGGCGGTTGCAGGCCATGAGCCCGCCCACCAGCACGGGGACGGAGAGCAGCGTGGGAAGCCACGTCTCCACGCCCTCACGCACCAGCAGCCGAAGCGCGAGCCAGGCGAGGAGTGCGCCACCCAGCGAGGCCAACCCGATGGGCCCAGCCAGCAGCCGGCGCGACAGCACCACGTCCGTCTCCAGGATGTTGTGGCGCACCAGCGCGAAGCCGACGGACAGCGGCAGCAGCGGGATGACGAAGGGCACGAACAGGTGCACCACGCCGCTGCCGGACGCGAGCGCCACGAAGAAGCCCACGGCCAGCGTCGCGGGCGCGGCGGCCAGTCCCCAGGCGGCGGACAGCAACTCGGCCCGCTCCCGCCCGCTGCCCCGGCCCAGGCGTAGCAGGATGGACAGCAGCAGCACGGCCATGCTGGCCGGGACGCCCTGTCCCACCACCTGGCGCGTGGTGGAAGCGTCATGCCCCAGCCATGGCGCGGCCACCATCCACACCGCGGCGCCCACGCCCCAGGCCGTCACCGCCAGCAGGACCGTGCGAAGCACCGCGCGCCCGCGCTTCGGGGGCTCGGGAAAGGCATAGGCCAGCCATAGGAAGCCCAGGTCGAAGCCCACGCCGCCCAGGGAGAAGGCCGCCGGGAGCCTCGCCGTCGTGTGGTAGTCGTAGAACGTCAGGAAGAGCAGGTACGCGCCCACTGTCCACGCGGCGTAGGCGCGTGCTCCCGGGCGGTGTCCCGCCATCACCAGCACGACGCCTCCCGTCCAGAGGAGGAAGAGCGCCACCACGGCGTAGAAGCCGAAGAAGAAGCCCACCTCGTTGGTGCCCAGCTCCAGCAGGGGGCGCCGTACCTCGCGTGGGCCTTCGGACGTGGAGAACGTGAGCCGTGCTTCCGTGGCCCCGTCTCTCGCGAGCGCGGCGATGCGCGCGGCCGCGGTCTGGGACGGGAAGAGGTGAGCGCGCGGCAACGCCTGGCCTTCGATGGCGACGAGCCGGTCGGGATACCTGAGTGGTAGCCCCTCCTGCGCCCAGGCCGGCATGGAGACGTTGGAGAAGTCCGCGTACGGATCCACGAAGAGCCCGGGGAAGGGCGCTCCGAAACTGCGCCAGGCGTTCACCGAGGCCGCGGCGGCCACTGACAGCAGCAGGGCCACCGCGGTCACGGCGAGCCACGTCACGGGCCTGGATTGACGCCAGGGGACGTTGCCGGAGGAGGGCATTCGCGCAAGCCTATCCCACCTCGACCACGTCGACCCGTGGCTTGCGCGTGGCCAGGATGGCGCGAAGGAGAGTTCCAATGGGCACCCCGGGCCGCCATACCGGGTCGAATGCACTGCTCCCTCCGAAAAGGAACCGCTGGAGCCAGCGTCCGCCCCTGCGTTCCAGCTCCGCCCGCAGCGCATCGAGCCACGGCAGGAGCTCTGCCGCGTCCTCGGGGAATGAGGGGGTGACCAGCTCGTCTCGGAGTGTTTCGAGCGCATGGTCCAGCCGGAGCACCAGGGCGCCGTGGTCGCGATTCCCCTCGGGATCCAGCAGTGTGTCCTCCCCGTCCCAGAGCGCCATCAGGTGGCGCGCCAGCCACATCAGGGACTCCCTCCACCTTGAGGAGGACAGCAGCCAGCGCGCCATCACTCCACGCACCCGGAGGTAGCCCGAGAGCAGGCGCTGGCCCTCGGCGTCCAGGTCTTCTCCCGGCGTGACCGCGTGGACTTGGATCCAGTGGTACCAGGCCAGTGCGCGAAGAAGGGCCGGCTCGGACTCCGCCACGCCGCGCGCGGGGAGTCGGCTCGGACGGGAACGGGTCATCAGCAGGGCGAAGCAGACGGGGTCCGCCGCCGCGAGCATGGCCGCGAGGGCGTTGACCCGGCCTGCGCCGAGCTTGGGGTTGTGGCCCTCCCGGTCCCACGCGTTGAATTGCTCGTGCGCGGTACCGGGGCCGTCGTCCACGAGAGGAGGAACATCCGCCGTCCGCTGGAGGATTTCCCGCAGCTCGTGCACGTGCAGGTGTGGCGCCTGGCGCAGCACGACGGCGGTGGCGGCTGCGGCCAGCGCGGACGCCACGCTGGAATCATCCACGAGCCTCTCGTCGATGCTCGTCACCCGGTACATCTCACCCGGAGCGCTGAATGCGACCGCGGGGCCGAACCGGTTGATGGGGGCGCAGAACGTCTCGTTGTACCGGCGGTACCACCGGCCCGCGGTATCCGTGGAGGAGACCGCGAGCACCTGCGGCTGGCTGGCCAGCTCGTCGGCGCCCAGGGCGTACGAGACGGGGCCGTCCCGGCAGTGGTTCTTGGTCGAGTCGCCTACGGCACAGAGGATGGGGATGCCCCTTCCCCCGCGCCCCACCCGCTGCGCCTCGCGGAGCACGGCCCGGAGATGGCGCGGGGTGCCCCACAGGGCGTCGCCCATCGGAATGAGGACGAGGTCCGCCTTCCACGCCTGGATGGCGTGCGCGAGGGTGAGCGCGAGATCCGTGGGCGCGAGCCACGAGCTGTGCACATCCGCTTCGGTGGGAACGAGGCGGAACAGGCCCAACTGGACGGTGGGGCCCAAGGCCTCCTGAAGCGTGGCCGCCATGCGAGTGCCATGCCCCACCTCGGTGGGGCCCAGGTACTTGGACGGCGGGCGCGGCAACCCGTGGAAGACCGGAGGCTCGAAGCCGTCCGGGAGGTCACTGGGAAGCCCCGAGAAGGACTCATCGATGATGGCGATGCGGGGCGTGGGGTGCCCCGGTCCGAGGAGGGCATTCGCCTGCGTCAGCCCGATGAGGTCGAGCGCGGACACGAGCAGTGACTCCTCGTGGGAGATGACCTGGGGCTCGGGGAGCTCGCCGTGCTTCGGTATTCCTCCCGCGCCCTGCCACAGGTCGATCAGGGAGAGGTCGGTGCACACCTCGTCATCGATGCCGACAAAGCCATCCCTCCTTTCCTCGGTGGAGAGCATCAGTCCGCCCCGGCGGGCGCACAGGACGGGCTGCGCGGTGACGAGCTGCGGGCAGGGGGGAGGAACCTCCTGCTTCCCCATGAGGTAGAGCTGGAGGCCACCGATGACGGCCTGCGGAGTGTGGCCGTCGATCCCCGGGCCACACCAGACGACGAGGACCTTGTCGCCATACATGGCCAGCAGCGCCTCATCGAGCTCTTCGTCCAGAATGACCCTTCGCGCGTATCCGAGGTGCTTCAGGCCCATAGTGCCCCCTCCGCGAGGACGGCGAGCCGCCGCCCGAGCTCTTCATTCCTGTCGGCATCGCCCTCGGGGTGGATTGCGTGCGCGAGCCTGGAGAAGCTCCCCAGCCACGAGGCCAGGCGCTCCAGCCGGGCCTCCCGCGCAAGCGTGATCGCCGAGCCCAGCAGGGCTGGCATGGCCCGGACGAGGCTCCCGGAGGGGAGGCCCAGCACCGAGGGGACGCTCACCCCGCGTGTCCGCTCGTCCTCGGCGCAGTCCAGTGCGTCGTCCATGCACTGCAGGGCGAAGCAGAACAGGTCGTAGCTGCGCTCCAGCAGCTCGGCCCGCCGTGCCTGTCCGGTCTGTCGCAGCAGGCACCTCGCCGCCGTTCCTCCCCAGCGCAGCTTCTCGCGCGTCTGGAGGGCGTACGTGCGCGGGTCCAACTCACGCCGCGCCATCGTCCGCAGCTCCAGTGCGGTGCCGCGACGGAGCGAGATGAGGGCCCGCGCGAGCGCTTCGCGCGCCACCTGCCGGTCGCCCGTGGCCGCCGTCAGCTCTCGCTCCCATTGACGCAGGAAGATGCCGCGAAACAGCAGCAGCCCCATGTCGGGGTCGACCTGGCGATCCACGAGCCGGTCGGCGATGAGCCCATGAATGGCCGCGCAGTGGTGCGCGGCGCGGTAGTGCCCGAGCGCGGCGTCGGAGACGAGGCGGGTGCCGGGGTGCTCCGGATCCTCCGCCACATAACCGGGGAGATCGCGGTTGATGTCGAGCACCCAGAACTCCTCCCATGCGCCGGCGGGCTCCTGGGTGAGGCCCAGACGGTAGGGCAGGGTGTGTCCGTAGTCCTGGAGCGGAGTCGGAAGGCCGCGGAGGACTTCCTGGAAGGTCGCGTCCATGCTCATGGCGGCCCCCTCACCAGATGTCCGAGACGAAGTGGTACCAGGCCAGCCCTCGGAACTCGACGCTCCGGGTGTTGAGCGCCGCGAGCGCGTTCGCGTGCCTCTTGCCCCACGCCCCCTCGGGGGCATACGCGCGCATCGTCTCGAGCAGGCGTTCGAGCCGGATCGGGTTGCCCGGATCCGCCGCGTAGTCGCTGATCCGGAGGTGGAAGTCCTCCACCTCTCCCGGCTCCTTGGAGAGCAGTTCGCGCCAGAAGTGCAGCGCGTCCTTCGAGATGCGGTTGCGGAGGTCGGGCTGGGCGTAGGGACCGATGGGCGAGACGGGCGAGTACTTCAGCTCGGACAGCAGGGCCTTGAGCCCCGCGCGCTGAAGATCGTTGAAGCGGGCATCCGTGGGCGTGCCGTCGACGGCGTTCAGCGAGGCCAGGATCGCGTTGGCTTGCTCTTTCGCTTCACCGGGTGACCTGCTGAACAAGGCGTCGCGCAGCGCCTTCACGGACTGGCCGCCGTCGCTCTCGTTGAAGAGCGTCCTGAGCACCCGGCGCACCGTCTTCCGCTGATCGTCGGCGACCCTGTTGGGAACGGTCGTGGGGGTCCTCTGTGTCTCCTCCGCGGTGCTCAACGTACTGGCCTCGTTCGGCTTCTTCTCGTCCGTCATGGCGACTCCCCTCGCTTGGCACTGCGCGAAGACTCGTCATGGCAAGGATTGAACCAATGGCTTGTCCCACGGGGACGCCGCGGGCCTCTGTCATCTGTGTGGACGTTTCCGGCCAGCGTCGCGCGCCGGTTGGTCATTTCCGTCCACTGCTCCGGACGTTGGGACCGGGGCCCCATGCGAGGGCGTTCCGTGGCGGTGGCACATGGCTTGCGGTGTCTTGGACCCCAGGAGTACGAACCCGACCGGCCCATGAACATCCTCATCGTTGACGACCAGCGCAGTGCGCGTCGCATCCTCGCGAGCATCCTGTCCACGCAGGAGGGACTGGTGCTGCATGAGGCGTCCTCGCTCGAAGAGGCGCGGAAGGTGCTGGCCACGACTGCCATCGACATCGGGCTCATCGACGTGCGGCTGGATTCGGACGCCCGCAACCGGGATGGGCTGGTGCTGGTCGCGGAGATCCGCGAGAAGTCCACGGCCCTGCCCGTCGTCGTCACCGCCTCCAGCGAGATGGCGGAGATTCGCGCGGCCATGCGGGCGGGGGCCTACGACTACATCCTGAAGGACGAGCTGTGCGAGGAGTTGGTGCTCCCCATCGTCCAGGGACTGGGCAGCCGGCGCCGGCTGGAGCACGAGGTGCTGCGCTTGCGCGCACGCCTCACGCCGGACACGGGCATCCAGGGGCTCATGGGCACGTCGGAGGTCATCGGCCGGCTGCGCACCACCATCCAGCGGGTCGTCCTCTCGGACCGGCCGGTGCTCGTCACCGGGCCCACCGGGTCGGGCAAGGAGGTGGTGGTGCGCGCCATCCACACCCTTGGCCCGCACTCCGCGGACCCGCTGCTGGACCTCAACTGCGGCGCCATTCCGGAGATGCTGATGGAGTCCCAGCTCTTCGGCCACGAGCGGGGCTCCTTCACCGGCGCGGAGCGGCGCCAGGACGGCTACTTCACCGCGGTGCGCCGGGGCACACTGTTCCTGGACGAGTTGGCGGAGCTGCCGCTGTCGCTCCAAGCCAAGCTGCTCCGCGTGCTGGAGACGGGGCGCTTCCGCCGTGTGGGCTCCACCACGGAGGAGCATTTCCAGGGGCGCGTGGTGGCCGCCACGCACGCGCAGCTGGAGGCGCGCGTGCGTCAGGGGCGCTTTCGAGAGGATCTGTACCACCGGCTCAACGTGCTCAACGTGAGGGTGCCCTCGCTGGATGAGCGCACGCAGGACATCCCCGCCCTGGTGGCCCATTTCTGCCGGCAGCAGCCGCGCCCGTTGCGCTTCTCCGAGGACGCACTGGAGGCCCTGTCGCGACGCTCCTGGCCCGGCAACGTCCGGCAGCTTCGCAACTTCATCGATAGGCTCGCTGTCTTCTGTGACGAGGACCCCATCGGCGCGGAGACGGTGGCGGCCTACCTGGAGCCGTCCCAGGGCCTGGTCCCCGCCGAGGACGGGCTGATGGCCATGGCGCGCTCCATCCTGCAGCTGCCGCTGGCGAACAAGCTGGAGGCCATCGAGTCCACCCTCATCAACGAGGCCATGGCGCTCGCTGGCGGAAACAAGAGCGGCGCGGCGCGGCTGCTCGGCATCGGCCGCAAGGCGGTGGAGCGCCGGCTGGAGCGCCGGGACGAGCCGTCCGAGGCGGAGTAGTCGGCACTCCATGGAACAGTTCCAGCTCAGCCTCGCGGTCGTCATCGGCATCCAGGACTACGGGAATGGCGTGAGCCCCCTGCGGACCGCCACCGCGGACGCGGAGGCGGTGGGACAGCTCCTGGAGCAGGCCCATGGCTACACGGTCTTGATGCTGCTGGACACGGACGCGACACGCGCGCGGCTCGTGCACCTCTTCAAGGAGGAGCTCCCCAAGAGGTTCGAGGGCATGGCCCCGAACCGCTCGCGACTGCTCGTCTACTACGCGGGACATGGGGTGGTGCTGCGCGCCCAGACGGGGCCGGACGGGTTCCTGCTTCCTCAGGACGCCCAGGCGACCCGCGAGGAGAGCTTCCTCCCGATGCGCAGTGTGTACCGCTGGCTCTCGGAGCTGCCCTGTCACCACCTGCTGGTGGTCCTGGACTGCTGCTTCGCGGCGACCTTCCGCTGGGCCAATCGGCGGGAGGCGGTCCTGGCCGACGAGGTGATGTACGAGGCGCGCTACGAATACTTCCTGCGCAACCGCGCGGCCCAGGTGCTGACGTCGGCGGCCCACGACGAGAAGGCGCTCGACGTCGTCGGAGCGGGGTACGCGCTCGGCCGGCGCGAGCGCGAGGGGCAGTCTCACTCGCCCTTCGCCCAGGCACTGCTCGAAGGGCTGCGGGCCGAGGCGGACCGACCGCCATCGGGCGCGGTGGAAGGCGACGGGCTCATCACCGCGACCGAGCTTTATGTCTACCTCCAGGAGCGCCGGCTCCAGGGCGCCTTCGGAGAGCAGGTCCGGCAGACACCTGGCCTGTCCCACTTCGAGCACCACGAGGGTGGCGAGTTCCTGTTCCGCGTGCCGGGGCGTCCACTCACGCTCACCAGCACGCCCGCGCTCAGCGCACGGACGAACCCCTACCGCGGGCTGGGCGCCTTCGAGGTGGATGATGCCGACCTCTTCTTCGGACGCGAGCGGCTCACGCGGGTGCTGACGGAGCGGGTGCACGAGGCGGCGCTGACCGGGGTGGTGGGCCGGTCGGGCACAGGCAAGTCCAGCCTGGTGATGGCGGGGCTGCTGCCAGCGCTCGCGGCGATGAGGCCCCCCGCCCCTCGCTGGGACGTACTGGGCCCGCTCCGGCCGGAGAACGACATTGGCGCGGCGCTCACCCGCGCGTCCCGAGAGCTGCTGGGACAAGCCGCCGCGACACCGAGCCTGTCCGCGGCGGTGGCCACCTGGCTGGGGCGCCATCCGGAAGAGGGGGCCCGGCTGCTCGTGGTGGTGGACCAGTGGGAGGAGTTGTTCACGCGCGAGCGGAACGCAGGCCGACGTGCGCGCTTCCTCACGGACCTGCGTGAGGCGGCCGAACACCCCTCGGGACGGGTGCGTGTGGTGGGAACCCTGAGGCTGGACAGTGAGTGGCGTCTGGTCGCGGAGCTGGGAGAGCAGTGGAACGCGGCGCGGATGCTCCTGGCCCCCATGGAGCGGGACGAACTGCGCGCGGCCATCGTCCGGCCGGCATCGGCGAGGGCCCTGTTCTTCGAGCCTCCCACGCTGGTGGAACGGCTACTCGACGATATGGCGAGCATGCCGGGAGCGCTCCCGCTGCTCTCGTTCACCCTCGGCGAACTGTACGGCGCCTGCCTCAAGGCGGGGGATCGCAAGCTCCGGGAGTCGGACTACGTGGAGTTGGGCGGGGTGCGAAAGGCCCTGTGGAAGCGGGCCGAGCGGGTCCATGACGAGCTCGCCCCTGCCCACCAGGACAGCATGCGCCGGCTCCTGCTGCGGCTGAGCGCCACGGAGGCGGGCGAAGCGGCGAGGCGGCGCGTGCCCATGCGCGAGCTGCGCTTCGAGGTCACCGGCCAGGGCGAGCAGGACGAGGACGCACGCGTGGAGAGCGTGGTGGCGCAACTCGTGAACGCGCGCCTGCTGGTGTCGGACGGGAGTTCGGTGGAGCCCGCGCACGATGCCCTGCTGGGATGGACCCGGCTGCTGGAGTGGCGGGACGAGGCGCGGCCGGAGAACCTGCTCCTGCAGCACCGGGTGCGTCAGGCGGCGACCGACTGGGAGGCGCGCGGGCGGGCCGATGCGCTCCTCTGGGGGGAGGATGGACGGCTGCCACTGGCGGAGCAGCTCCGGCGCACCGACCCGTACTGGTTCAACGCCCTGGAGACGGAGTTCCTGGCGCGGAGCACGCGGCTGCGCCTCGCCCGTGAGCGGCGGAACCGGATCCTCACGACCTCCGTCATCACGGTCTTCTCCGTGGCGGTCGTGGTGCTGCTCGTCCTGCGGTGGGTCGCGGAGGAGCGCCGCGAGGAGGCCCTGGCCAGGACCCTGGCGGCCCGGGCGGAGAGCATGGTGATGCTTCCGGGGGCGCGGCGGCTGGTGGTGAGCACGCTGCTGGGGATCGAGTCGCTCCGGCGCCACCCGACACCGGAGGGAGATCAGGTCGTCCGGCGAAGCCTGGAGATGAATCCTCCACCCGCGGCCTGGAGTGAGCGCTTCGGACCGCTGCGTGACGTTGCTTTCTCGCTCGACTCACGGCGCGTGGCCGTCGTCACCCGCGATGGGATGGCGGTGGTGGTAGACCCGCTCACGGGCACCCGGGTCTCCACGCTCACCGATCGCGCCTTGGCCGTGGATGTCGGCCCGGTGACGGGGACGCTCGCGGTGGCCGTGGGCACACACGTCTTCTTCTGGCCGAAGTGGGATGGGGCCACGACGGCACTGGCGCGAGGTGTCTCGCTCGGGAGCTCCGTGGAGCGGCTCCGGTTCAGCCCACGCGAAACCTGGCTCGTCCTTTCGTATGGAGCGCGTGAAGAGCTTCGCGAGCGAAGGACGGGAGCCCCTGTTTCCTGGCTGCCCGAGGGCCCCTTCTCCCGGATTGTCGTGGGGCCCGATGAGCGCTTCCTGGCCACGCTGGATGAAAATAATCAGGTCCAGCTCTGGGATACGGCCCGCCGGAGACGGATTCTGCCTCCTGCTTCCAGGGCCTCCGGCGGCCTGGGGCCAGAGGCGGAGGTCCCGCTGCTGGGGCCAGTGGCTTTCAGCCCGGACGGGAAGTTGCTGGCCGTGATGGAGCCAGGTGCCCTCGGAATCCACGAACTGGATCCATGGAGGACACGGCGTCGCGTGGTGCGTTCGGAGAGGGAGCAGTTCGATGAATCCATCAACGTCCTCGCCTTCTCGGAGGACAGCGAGACGCTGGCGCTGGGGACGGCGATGGGCTCGGTGCGCCTTTTCGACCTGGGAGGAAGGGGACAGGAGCGCTCCCTCATCGAGCCCATGCGGCTTTCGATGCTTCAGCCCATCAAGGCGCTGGCATTCCATCCCTCTGGCGGTGAGTTGCTGGTGGCTTCTTCGCGAGAGAACGCCCTGGGAGGACCCGACTCCGTGGCGGATGTCGGACTCTGGCGTCTCATGGAGCCAGGTTCCCCGCTGGGCAACCGGGATGAGGAGATCCGGTTCCTGGAGACGGGACTGGAGCAGCTCGCGGATGTCCGGTTCAGCCCCACCGGGGCCTTGGGGGTGACCCGGGGACGGCAGGGGATCAAGGTATGGAATCTGGCGGAGCACGGCGCGAGCCTCGTGTGGCACCCACCCCCTGGCGATTCGCATCTTTCCCAACCCCAGGTCGCCTGGAGCCCGGATGGCCGTTGGCTTGCTTCGACACTGACGCGCGAGCGCATCGACGTCTTCCAGGCCAGGTCGGGGACTCCTGTCAGTGCCCTTCCGCTGCGATCCGCCACGGACAAGAAACCTCCCGTTTTCGCTGTCCATGCTCTCTGCTTCGACCGGGACGAAGGCACGTTGGTCGCGCTGCTCAACAGGAACTCGGTGCGGCGTTGGGAAACGGAGACCTGGAAGGAACTCAAGCCCGTGGACCTCTCAGGACCTGCCCAGGTCCTTGAGTCCGCCTTCAGTGAGAACTGCCGATGGGCTGTCGTCGTGCAGAGCGGCACCCTTCGGGTACACGATTTGAAGACATCCCAGAAAGCATCCGAGCTGCCTCGCAGAGCTCGGAGTGGCTTTCTGGTGGAAATCCATGCCGTGGGTATCAGCAATGACGGTGAGCGCGTTGTCGTTTTTTATAAGGATGGGTGGTTCGAACTCCACTCTCGGAGCAGCAAGGCTCCGCCGGTGTTGCTCCCACCCATCGACACGTCCAGAGAGTATTTCCAGATGGCACTCAGCCCGGACGGAAAGGTCCTGGTCTCCGCGACCGATTTTGGAGACCTGTGGCTCCTGGACGGCGCCACCGGGAGGCACTCGCCCCAGGGAGCACTTCACTTCGAGACACTGCTGGAGGCCCTGCGCTTCATGCCTGATGGGACGCGCTTCGCGGCTGCGGGCGCGTTGGGGCGGGCCACCATCTGGAATGTGGATGGCTCGCTGGCCTTGTCGCTCAGTGGTGGCGATTCGTCGATCTGGGACGTCGCATTCAGTCCGGATGGCCACTGGCTCGCGACCGCGCGGGACGACTCGGTCCAGGTCTACCCGCTCCATTCCGTGGATCTGATCAAAGCGGCCTGCGCGCGCCTCCGTCGCAACCTCAGCCCCGCCGAGTGGGCGGACCTCGTCCGGGATGACGAGTACCGACCTACCTGCGAGTGGAAGCACTGACGGCTCCCGCTCCGCGAGTCCGCGGGCGCTCCCCCCGGTGCGCCCACGGCCCGTGGAGGGGCGCTATTCGCTCAGCCCGAAGCTGTGCGACACGGCCACGCCGATCAGCGCTTCGCGCAGGCTCACGGCCTCCGCCGACCAGCTGAGAGACGCGCCGAGCACCGTGTCCTTGTCCAGCGCGAAGCTGGCCTGAGGGCCGAACTTCACGCTGGACGCCTTTTCGCCACAGCTCTGGAGGCAGGCGAGTGCCTTGGCGCCCGCGGACAGCTCCAACCGCTGCTTCAACCAGTCGGCCCCGGGCCTCCAGGCCAGGCCCGCGCTGCCTCCCGCCTTCCAGGTGCGGTCCACGCGGACGCCAGCGTCCTCTTGAAGCTCCCGCGGTTCGGACTCCAGGTCCGCGTTGAGGATGAGCGACGCGCCGCTCCAGAGCTTCTGGTCATAGGCCACGTTCGCCGCCACCCGCTCCAGCCGGCGGGAGCGGAAGCCGTAGCCTACGCTGGCGCCCAGGCTCAGCCCGAGGCGGCCTGGCTGGGCGTTGATACGGGCAATCTCCTTGTCCTCGGCATCGCTTTGCAGCTTGCGACATGCCGCGATGGCCGCGGCGTCGGACTTATCCTTCACGTCCTTGTCGCACTTCTCGTAGATGGGCAGCGAAGCGTCCGAGATTCTCTTCAAGTCCACGGCGGAGAAGGCGCGGACATCCCGGAAGGGGGCGGCCCACTTGACGCCGAAGGACCCGATGTTGTCCCCGATGCTGTACGTGCCGATGACCTGGAGGTTCGTCAGGAGGGCGGAGTTCTGGGCCCAGAGCCACCCGGGTGAGAAGCCGAGCGACATCACCGTCCCGGCCTTGCTGGCTTCACTGGAGAACTTGAACGTCTCGCCCAACGTCGGCCGGCTGAAGAGGGCCGACGCCGTCGACGCGGTCCATGGATCCACCGTGGGCTGGCTGTTGCGCTCGACCGCGGAGTCGGTGGCACGGGCCGCTGGAGAAGGAAGGTCGTTCTCTCCCGCACTGGCGCTCATGGCCGACAAGCAGGCCAGGACGAGGGCCCGAGGCGCGAGCCGCTGGAAGAAGCCGTGCGTGCTCATCCGCCCAGTCCTCCGAAGCTCACCTTTCGGATGAAGCTGTCGTCATTCGGGTTGCTGGGGTCGCTGTCGCGCCCCTGGTCCAGCAACCTGCGCTGGCCGCCCACGTCAACCCAGAGCTGATACTTCCAGCCCCCATGAAGGAAGCGCATCACGGCCACCACGTCGTTGCTCTGTCCTCCGGGCTTCAGCTGTGCGGGATGGATGGGCACGAAGAGCCGCCCACCGGAGAAGATGCCCTTGGCTCCGGGGACCGCCACGTTGTTGCAATACACGTAGAGGCTGAGCGGGATGTTCTCCGGGTACCACGCGAACGCCAGCTCCACATGCGGCACGGCCTCCACCGCCTCGTTCCTTGGCAGCAGCTCTTGCGGAGGCGCATCAAGCGCTCGCAAGGTGTACAGCAACTCTCCCGCCTGTGCGTCCACCACGAGCGCATGCTGGAGCTGACCGCGCAGTGACTCGTAGCGCGGCAGCAACGATGGATTCCTGGGTGCCATGATTCCCCCCTTGAGGGATGCGGCGACGCCGGGCCTGGCGTTCCGTCGCCGGGTCAACAGCAATCACCGTGCCCTTCCCGTCATGCACGGGCGCTTCGGGGAGGAAGGGCGGTGGTCGCGGCGCGCCCTGGGGGAGAGTGGCCGATTTCCGCCAGGGCCATGTCCGACCATGGCCGAAACCGGCCAGGGAGGACTCAATGGCAATCAGCTGCTCGTCAATGGCTTCGCGGACCGCCTTCCGAGCGTCAAACGGGCACGCGTCAACCCCGAAGGACGGTTTCAGGGCGCCCTGGGACGCAGGAGAGGCCCGTCCTGGCCGGCGGACCCCCTGGAGACCTGAACCCGCCGATAAGCGCAAGGCTGCCCGCCGGGGCTCTTCCTCTGGTACGGAGGGGGGAATCTGTCGCACAACATCGCCCGTTAACTGGCGCGTTCGGGTGGTCTAGAACGCCGCCGGCCCTCTTCTGGAGCAACAACCGTGAGCAGTCTCATGAAGGAGTCCGTGCTGCGCGTGCACCACTGGACTGACACCCTCTTCAGCTTCGTCACCACGCGGGACCCGGGTTTCCGCTTCGCCAGCGGCCAGTTCACGATGATCGGCCTGGAAGTGGAGGCCCGCCCGCTGCTGCGCGCCTACAGCATGGTGAGCGCGCACTATGACGACCACCTGGAGTTCCTGAGCATCAAGGTGCCCGGCGGGCCC
Source organism: Corallococcus sp. AB018 (assembly GCF_003986945.1). Taxonomy (NCBI): domain Bacteria; kingdom Pseudomonadati; phylum Myxococcota; class Myxococcia; order Myxococcales; family Myxococcaceae; genus Corallococcus; species Corallococcus sp. AB018. The sequence continues at coordinate 21,902 of NZ_RAWR01000079.1, forward strand.
CTGACCTCCCGGCTGCAGCACCTGAAGGAGGGCGACAACATCCTGGTCAGCAAGAAGGCGACCGGCACGCTCGTCCTCAAGCACCTGCTCCCCGGCAAGAACCTCTACATGCTGAGCACGGGCACGGGCCTGGCGCCCTTCCTCAGCCTGGTGAAGGACCCGGAGATGTACGAGCAGTTCGACCGCGTCATCCTCACGCACACCTGTCGGCGGGCCGAGGAACTGGCCTACCACGACCTCTTCCTCCACGAACTGCCGCACAACGAGTTCTTCGGGGAGTTGGTGAAGCAGAAGCTCACGTACTACCCGAGCGTCACGCGCGAGGACTTCCGCAACACGGGCCGCATCACCGACCTCATCCAGAGCGAGAAGCTGTTCAAGGACGTGGGCCTGCCGCCGCTGAACCCGGAGGTCGACCGGGTGATGCTCTGTGGCAGCCCCGGCATGCTCTCGGAGCTCACGACGATGCTGGAGGAGCGCGGCTTCCGGGAAGGCACCCCCGGAGAGCCCGGCCACTACGTCACCGAGAAGGCCTTCGCCGAGCGCTGAAGCGGCCACGACCCGCTGCCTACTTGAGCGGGTTGTAGCCGGGTTTCTTGTAGAGGCGGTCCCACTGGCTGGCGATCTCCGGCCGGTAGACCGTCTCCGGCCAGTCCGTCGGGGAGACCTCTTCGATGGCGACGGAGATGGCGCCCTCGGTGCTGCCGAGGGCCTCCATCACGTCCTTCACGATCCGCTCGGCGAGCTGGGTCTTCTGCTGCTCGGACTTGCCGGGGTAGAGCTTCACGGTGACGTGGGGCATGGGCCGATCCTCTACTTCTGGGACGGGTCCTTCGCGGGGGCAGGCGTCTTGAACGTCTCCTTCGCGACGTTCATCGCGGACAGGGCCTTGGGCCAGCCACAGTAGAAGGCCAGGTGCGTGAGCGCCTCGACGAGCTCCGGCTCCGAGACGCCGTTCTCCCGGGCCTTCTTCAGGTGGAAGGGCAGCTGCTCGGTGTTGCCGCCCATGGTGAGCGCGGCGACGGTGACGAGGCTGCGGTCGCGAGGCGCGAGCTCCGTGCGCTCCCAGACGTCGCCAAACAGCACGTCATCCGTGAGCTGCACCATCTTGGGCGCGAAGTCGCCCAGCTGCTTCTTCAGCGCGGAAGGTTCCTTCTTCATGTTCATGGCTCCCTGGGCCGCGGACGGCCCCTTGGCGTACTGCTCGTCGCTGACCTTCTCCAGCCAGGTCACGTTCTTGCCGTCGAGCTCCTCCTGGACGGCGATGTGGCTCATCCGGGTGTTCGCCGTGGCACCGTGCCAGTGCTTGACGCCCGCGGGGATGCGCACCACGTCGCCCTCCCGGAATTCTTGAACGGGGCCGTCCCAGCGCTGGATCCACCCGGTGCCGGCCGTGATGATGAGGGTCTGTCCCAGAGGATGGACATGCCACGCGGCGCGGGCGCCGGGTTCGAAGGTGACGGAGCCTCCGGTCGCCCGCCCGGGTGGGTTCGATCCGAAGAGGGCCTGCCGGTGCACGGTGCCGGTGAAGTGCTCGGCCTCCGCCAACTCCACGGGTCGCGAGCCTCCGCGTGAGATGGCGATTTCCGGGCCTCCCTGGGCCGGTGTCGCCGCCACCGGGGCCCCGAGGGGGAGGGCCACGGCAGCGAGGATGCATGACAGACGCAGCGGGTTGCACGGTCTCATGCCGGGATGGGTACGCCCAGCTTCCACCGGCCGCCAGGAGGCAGGCGTGAACGGGCTTTGAACCCAGGTTTGATAATGAGCGCGCCGTGAAGCTCTACACCCGGGCTTCAATCCCAATGCGACGTGATGTTTCAGGTGATTGGTTTTGGCCTTGCTGAATTGCAAGGACTTGCCGATTTCCGATATTCAGACAGGCGCGGTACTCACCCGAGAGGAGCTCCCGATGCTGACGCGTGTCGTGAAGAGTGCTTTCGTTGTGATGGGGCTGTCCCTTGCGCTGGCCTGTGGTGGAACGGAGACGGCGGACGTTGACCCGACGGAAGGCGTTTCGGCCGATGTCCAGGCTCCTACGACGGATGCGGTCTCGGACGACGTCTCCGCCCAGAACAAGCCGGGCTGCGGCGCCTGGAAGCAGCCGTGTTGCGAGTTGAAGTACTGCAACCAGGGTTACGAGTGCGATCCCTCGACCCTGAAGTGCCTGCTCTGAAACCCGACTGCGATCTGACGTCGGAGCCATGAAGAGCAAGGCCGGTGGCCACAGTGCCGCCGGCTTTCTTCGTCTCTGGAGGGGCAAGAACGGCACGTGGGCGTTAACACCGACAGGCAGCTATATTTCTGAAAGGTCAGGAGAGCATCAAATCCCATTTGCTGATTCTCTCGTTAAGATTCTTAATGACTTGGTCAGTGGCTGTCTTGAAGTCTCCTGTCTTGTAGTTGTGGTGGTTTATGTTGTGGTTCAGTGTGGATGCGTTATTTGGCGTTCCCGTGCAGGCTTCCCATTTCATGGCTTTGTTTTTGAGTGCCAGCCAGCGAATGAGGATTGATGCCTCTTTTTGGTGAATGTAATTAAAGCCTGCTGCGCCGCCGCCGATTGGGTCGCCGCCGCTGCCGCCGAAGGTGGGGCTCGAAGGCATCTTTCCGCCAACGCGGTGCAAGCCTCCGATAGTAAGGACCTCTGTGCTGCCCTTGTGTAGAGGCCCGGCCTGCTTCTTCGCCACAGAGCTTCTAGCTAATGGCCCGGGATTGGGCGCTCCGGAATCCAGATCAATAGCCTCTGGGTGCCAGAGGATTTTTTCCCAGGTGAAGACCTTTCTTTCCGCCCTGCCGTACGTTTGCATCTTTTCTGCGAAATCCAATAGCATCAGGTTTATCGGAAATGCCTTTGCGTTTCGTCGCGTCTCCGCAATGAACATGGCGCCTGTGAGGACTGGAAGCATATTGCCGTGTGTCTCACGTGTTCCTCCATTCGTGTTCTTGAGCAGGGCGCGCATGTTCGTTGCGAACTTTTTGCTCATGGTTGGACTGTCGATTCCGTCGGCTTTCAATCGTCGCGCGATCTCTCGATATGATGGCGCTATGCCGTCGTTGAAGGCATCCTTCACGATCTTTGTTCGGTTTTCCGCTGGGCCTCGGTCGCTCACGTAGAGCTGGGTGTCAATATGAAGCAGTCGACCGCCCAGTCTCATCCAGTGTTCGCCCTGTGCGGCATGCTGTGCTTTGGCCACGCCAAGCCATTCCTTAGGGCTCATGGCGTTTAAGTCGTAGGCGTTGGTGGCGATCGTTCCATCCTGGGCGGGATCTGTCGAGGGGGCGCCTGTCATCACGTGCTCCAGGATGTGAAGGAGCATGCGCGCTTCCATAAATGCAGTCTTCGAACCTGATTTTACGAGTAGATGTGTGAGCATGGGTGTCTGATGCGGAAGTGCTGTGGTGGGGCTGTGAGGTGGTATTGGTGATGTTTATGAAAAAGAGCGAGAGGCGAAGACGCCCTCTCGCGCTCCCGGGACTGGATCAGTCGTTCGTTCCGATACGTCTCGTGCGCCTCAGCCCGCGACGGGGGCAGGGCGCGCCTTGCTGGGAAGAGCCGTCACGATGGCGAGCTGGCGCTTGCGCGCGTCGCTGGCGGCCTTCGCGTACTCCTTCTCCGCCTCGAGCTTCTCGGCGTGGAACCGCGCCTCGGCCTTCTTGAGCTCGGCTTCGGCCTCCATCCACGTGCGCCGCTTGTCCTGGGCCTTGGCGCGATCTTCCAGGGAGAGCTTCGCCCGCTCGTCGAGCGCGGCCTTGAGCTCCCCCTCCGCCTTGTCCAGCGCCTGTTTGGCTTCGGTGGCAGCCTTGTCCGCGGACTCCTTCTGCGCCTTCGCCGCGGCAAGGGCTTCTTCCGCCGCCTTCAGCGCCCTCGTGGCGACGTCCTGCGGAGGCACCAGCTTCTCAAGCTCCGCCGCCTTGCCGTCGCGTGCGAGCTGCAGGGCGACGATCTTCTCCGGCTCTTCCCTCTTCAAGGCCTCGAACTGCTTCTTCGCCTCCGTCCGGGCCTTCTCCACCTCGTCCACCGGAGGACGGGCCTTTTCGATGCGCCGCTCCTTGTCCAAGAGGGCGATCGCGAGCTCCGCGTCGATCTCGGCGATCAGCCACTCGGCCTGGGCCGTCTCCAGTTCGATCTGGTTCCGCTCGAACTCGTCCTGCTGCAGCTTGAGCTGCTCATCCACTTCCCTGGCCTTATTTTCCAGGTCCTGGGGCAGCACCTGGGGAGGCTTCGAGGCAACGACATTCGGCTGTGGCGTGGGCATGGACTGCTCCTTCTGGGTGGGTGTTGCGGGGAAGGGTGTTGGCTCAGGGCACCTGGGTCGTGGCCTGGCCGGGGGAGAGCGTCTGGATCACGCCTCCCCAGGTGCACATCAGCTTCGAGGTGTTGTTCAGCGCGGGCATGTTCCCGATGAGCACCGTGGGCGCTCCGGCCAGCCAGGGCGCGGGCGTTACCGGCACGCAGGGCATGGGCACAAGCACGCCCAGGGCGGCGGCCGTCGCGGCGGCCACGGTGGGGTTGCTCACCGAGGTGCACATCCCGAACGGGAGGATGTTCACGAACGGCGCGTGGTCCATGATCGTCGCCGCCGGAGGCCCGCCGACGAGCACCCGGTTCGCGGGCAGCACCACCAACGTGCTCGGCGCCACTCCGAAGCTGCACTGCATCGTGGCTCCCATACAGGTCTGGATACTCATGTCGGTTTCCCTTTCGGATTGTTCAGCCACGCCGCGGCCTTGATGAGCCACGAGCGGGAATCCTCCGGCGCGAACTCCACCGGACCTTCGACGGGCACGCCGTGCTCGAAGACCGTCCGCTTCGCGAGCTTCCCGTCCGGATGGAACTCCAGGGCCTCGCCGTGGGGCTTGCCATCCACATAGGCCGTCCGGGTGCGCAGTTGCCCGTTGTCTTGGAACTCAACGACCTCGTCCGTGAGCTGGCCTTTCACGTAGCTCGCCTTGCGGAGCAGGGCCCCACGCGGGCTGAAGCTCTCGTGGTCTCCGTCCAACTTTCCGTCCCGGTAGTGGGCCTTCAGCGAGGGCTGTCCCGTCCCGGCGTGGAACGCGGTGAAGGGGCCGTGCAACACCCCACGGGCGAAGGTCTGGATGAGCCTTGGCTGTCCTTGCTCATGCACCAACGCCTCGCCATGCAGCACCCCGTGGCGGAACGTGAACTGCTGCGCCAGCGTGCCTTCCTCGTACAGCATCAGCACTCCGTGTGGCTTGCCGTCGGCGTCGAGCGTGTATTGCTTGCGCTTGCGGCCCTGCTCGTCGCGTTCGGTCACCGTGGCGGTCTTGTCATTGGGCGGGCTCAATTGATCTTCACCAATCCGCCCTTCACGGTGAGCATCGCGCCGCCGTCCACGGTCTGGGACATGCTGGCCTTGTTGGTCAGCTCCATGCCCGCGTCGTTGACCAGGTTCGTTCCCGCCTTGTTGGTCAGCGCCGTCCCCGCCTTGTTCGTCAGGCTGGTTCCCGCCTCGTTGGTGAAGTCTGTTCCCGACTTTTGCGTGAGGCTCGTGCCGGCGGTGACCGTCAGCTCCTGCTCCGCCTTGAGCGTCAGCGACTTGCCAGCCTTGATCGTCACGGCGCCCGTCACGTCGAGCGTCAGGTCCCCCTTCACCGTGAGCACGTAGTCGCCGCCCACGTCGTGGGTGAACTTCGCCTTGCTGGTGTGCGACTCCTCACCGGTAACGGTCAGCGTCCGCTTGCCCTTGACGTCGTGGGTCTCATCCCCCGTCTCCACGGTGATGACGCGGTTGCCCTTCTTCACGGTCAACGTGTCGTCCGCTTCCTCGATGGTCGTCGTCCGGGCGTTCTTGACAGTGACGTTCAGGTCCTTCTGGGCCTGGAGGAAGACCTCCTCCTCGTCCTTCTTGTCCTCGAAGCGCAGCTCGTTGAATCCGTCGCCCTCCTTGGAGGACTGCGTCTTGAGCGTGCTTCGCGTCTGGTTCTCAGGAAGCGCGTAGGGGACGGTCTGCTGGGCGTTGTAGATGCCGCCCGTGACGAGCGGCCGGTCCGGGTCCCCTTCGAGGAAGGTAATCAGCACCTCCTGGCCCACGCGGGGCAGGAACATGCTGCCGAACGACTTGCCCGCCCAACCCTGCGCCACGCGGATCCAGCACGAGCTGTTCTCGTCGCTCTGGCCCTGCTGATCCCAGTGGAACTGCACCTTCACGCGCCCGTACTTGTCGGTCCAGATCTCCTCGCCGCTCTTGCCCACGACGAGGGCGGTCTGCGCGCCCACCATCACCGGACGGGGCGTCCGCTGCGCGGGCCGGAAGGGGACGTCCGCCGGGAAGGCCTCGAAGCTGTTGCTGTACGCCTCGTCCGTCGCCGCGTGGACCACCTGGCGCAGCACGTAGTCCCCGTTGATGCTGGCCCGGTCGTGCTCCGCGAGCGTGAACCTGCCTCCCGAGGTGAAGGCCCGGACCCGGCCCCGTCCACTCAGCGTCTTCGCCGGCGCCTCGGCGGCCTGCTTGCGCAGCTTCACCCGCGCCTCTCCATCCGCCTGCTTCAGGAAGCCGCCGGGGTACTCGTAGCGCCTCAGCGAGAGGCTGGCGCTCGCGGGCACCTCCGCGCTCAGGGGCGTGGCGGGGACCTCGAAGTCGAAGTCCCCCATCGCGTGCGCGGTCGGGACGACCTGCTGCTCCAGCGTGCACTCGGTGAGGGTGTCCTCGGGCCGCGGTGCCGGTTCCTGTCCCGCCACGCGCACCTGCTCCAGGCCCGGGCACGCTGCGTGGGCGGAGGCGTCGTCCGCGAGCACCAGGGTGTGCTTCCCCTGCGCGTGCTCGAAGAAATAGAAGATGCCCTCGTCCTCCAGGAGCCGCGAGACGAAGTCGAAGTCGCTCTCCTGGTACTGCACGCAGTAGTCGCGCGCGGCATAGGTGCCCTTCAATTCCTTGCGGAACTCGCCCAGGTTGTGGCGCTTGAAGGTCGCCTCGACGATCTCCGGCACGCTCAGGTTCTGGTGGATGCGGCTGTCTCGCGTGAGCGTGAGCAGCCACAGCCAGGGCCGCAGCTCCGCGAAGTAGGTGGTGAAGTCCTTGCGCGTGCCGGCCTGGATGAAGCGCGTGACGAGCCCGTGGAAGTAGCGCGGCGTGCCGTCCGGCAGCTCCAGCATCACCGTGGCGCCCTGGCCCACCACCTGCGTGAAGTCCAGGTCGCCGTGGCGCGAGTGCAGCTCCAGGTCGAAGCGGAAGGGCGCGCAGAGGCGCTCCTCGCCATGGAAGGAGCGCGCCAGCAGCACGTCCTTGCCCAGCGGCGTCTCGATGCTCAGGTAGAGGGAGTCCTGGGTGTCCATGGGCGGCTCAGGCGTCGCGGATGAGACGGCTGGAGAGGCGCACCTCGTAAGGGGCGGCCGACGGTGGGATGGGGTGCAGCCAGGAGGACCGCCCCAGCCTCGGACCGCGATTCATCCTCCGGCGGCCTCGCAGCCTCAGCTCGGGGACCTCCTTCGCATCCAGCAGCAGCACGAAGTCGAAGGTCAGGTGGGGCGGCGCCACCAGGCGGGTGTACGTGACAGCCGTTTCGAAGCCGGTGCGGCCCGGGAGGAGCTGGATGAACTCGCGCCACGGCAGCGGTCCGATCCGCAGCGTGAAGCGCGCCTGCGAATCCCACGCGCGCGTGCCCAGCACCGCGCCCCGGCCCAGCGCCAGGCTGCTCGTGCCCAGGCGCGTCCACTGCTCGGGTGCGAGCGGGAGCCATTCGCCCACGAACGGCTGGCCCTGCACGCGGGCTCCCAGCCGCTCCTCCAGCAGCTGCTCCAGGGCCGACATGGAGTCGTGCGCACCCGACGTGAGGACCCGGGTGTGGGGAATCAGTCCCAGCTGGAGCCGCTCCGGCCAATCCAGCGTGCCCAATATCGCGCTCAGGTACCGCGCGAAGGGGTGGCGCCGGGGATGCGTCACCCCCATGCCCACCCGCCGCTGGGCGCGCGCCTCGTACATCAGGGACACGAGGCGGTGATTGAAGATGTCCAGGAAGTCCCGCAGCGCGGAGTCCCCGTCGCGGAGCCGGTCGCGGAGCAGCTCGGTGAACGGATCCGGCAGGGGGCCGTGCGCTCCGGCCAGCCCGAGGAAGTTCACCCACAGCTCCAGCGTCCCGTCCTCGTCCCGGCGGAGCGAGTCCACGTCCGTGGCGGGGAACGCCATGGACGTCGTGGAGCGGAAGCGCACCGGCTTTCGCGGGTCCGCCTTCAGCATGCGCACGGCCTGGTAGAAGTCGAAGCGGTGCGCTTCGTCCCTCAACCGCTCGTTCACAGAACGTGCATCTCGCCGGACATGGGCGGCCATTGCTTCCTCCTCTCCGTTTTTCCGGTGAGCGGGTTGTGCGCTTCGAGCGTCAGCCGGACCAGGGTGTTCACCGGCGCGTTGAGCCCGAGGAAATGGTTGAGCACCGCGCTCAGGAGCAGCGCGCTGCCGCCCACGAACCGCGACTCATCCACGGTGAGCGCCAGCTCCTGACCCCGGCAGAAGCCGCGCCAGCCGTCGGCGGCCATCGGGTGCACGAACTCGCGGCTCTCCAGCTTGAGCAGCCCCTGGAGCTGGTCCTCCAGGGCTTCGTCGCCTTCGTGCCCGTGGCGCCGGATCATCTCCCGCAGCACCTCCACGCCATTGGGGAGCGCGGTGATCGAGTGGTGGCCGAAGGAGACCTGTGAGACGAACTGCCAGAGGGTGCTCCCTCCCAGCGGTGGGTCCCGCTGCGGCGTCGGCGCATTCAGGAGGCGGACCTCCTGGAGCGGGAGGCCTCCCTCCCACTGCAGCAACGCGCCCGAAGGCAGCTGTGAGGCGAGGTGCCGGTTCGTGCAGAGGATGCGCGCGTAGAGCGTCCGCTCGTCCGGGACGCTGGGGTTGAAGTCCAGGTCCAGGAAGGACAGGTACAGGTCCGTCCCGAGCGCCTGCTCGCCACGGGCGGGCTCGCGGCGCGCGCTCCAGAACGTCCGGGGCTCGCGCTGCCCGACGGGGTGGTTGAAGGCGAACATGGGCGCCACCACACCGGTCGGATCCTTCTCGTTCGTGGAGGCGCGGACCTCCTGGATGGAGTGCACCTCCGTGATGGACTCCCACTGCGCGTCGGGAACCAGCCGGTATTCGGTGCGCCGGTGGTCCACCCGGATGGGCTCGCTGACCCGGGAGAAGAGGTTGACGGCGGGGGTGCAGCCCGTGAGCAGGCTGCGCTCCGAGAAGGCAGGCGGGTCGTCGGGTTTGACGTCCAGCGGGATGGCCAACTCCAGGCGGTTGCCCTTCGCCGCCTGGACGTTCCGCCGGCCGGGCTCGAGGTCGAAGAACAGGAACTTCTCCGGGAAGACGCAGTACTCCTGCAGGAGCCGGTGACCGGTCCGCCCGTTCCGGTGGCCCGGGAGCATCGCTTCATCCGCCGCGAACCCCACCGGCCGGATGGGCTGTCCTGGCACCAGCCGCAGCTCACGCTCCTGCGAATCTCGCCGCTCGCCAGAGAGGACGGCCAGTCCGAGCGCGTGCCCCGCGAGCAGCTCGTAGAGCCTGGAGGACTCCAGGGGGCCTCCCCCGAGGAACAGCCGGAGCGTATCCATCTCCAGGTCGGCGAAGGCGCAACGCTGCGACTCCAGCTGGATCCACAAGACCGCCTGGGCGGGGCCCCGCTCCGTCCAGAGGGGCTTGAAGTCCTGGATGGCGCGGATGCGGACCTCCTTCACCTCCACGGGCCACAGCGTGGTGGGGTAGCGGGTGCGGAACCAGCAGGTGGCCTTGCTGCGCGCGTCCTTCGCGAACAGCGGGGTGTCTTGAGGGAGCTTCAGACCGTCCCGAGGAACGGCGCCGGGCTGCGGCACCAGGCGGGCGATGGCCATGGAGGGCATCGGCTCCACCAGATGGGGCGCGATGAGGCCCAGCAGGGCGGTGCTGATCTCCGGGAGCTGTTGCTGGAAGCCGTGCTGCACGCGCGCGGTGAGGAACGCGAAGGACTCCATCAGCAGCGCGGTGTGCGGATCGTCCCAGGCCTTGTCCACCAGGCCCAGCCGTTGGGAGACCTTGGGGTACTTCGCGGCGAAGCGCTCGGACGACTCGCGCAGCTGATCCAGCTCCTGTTGATACACCCGCAGCAGGGCATCTCTGGACTTCACGTGGGACCTCCCGCGCGGTCGCGCAGTTCCAGGGCGAAGGTGAGGGGCTCGGCCCGCTGCTGCATCCACGGCAGGCCGGACACGAGCACGCGCAGCACGTCCTCGCGGGTGGCGTGCGGCTCCACCGCGACCCGCACCTCGCCCAGCCGGGGCTCGAAGGCGGTGATGGTGCGTGACAGCACCTGGGCCAGCCGGGCCCTGTCCGTGGCCGACGCGGAGCGGAGCGTCGCCACGTCGGGCAGGCCGTAGTCGAGGACGGTCCACGCGTCCGGGGCGAGCGTCTCCGCCTGCTGGAGCGAGAGGCGGCCCCGGGTGTTGAGCAGCCGGGTCAGCTCCCGGTGCACCGACTCCCGCAGCTGCTCCTCGCTCAAGGTCTTCGGCAGGGGTGGGCCGCTCCGCCGCCTCGGCTCATCGTCGATGAGCCGGTCGAACAGGGGCATCGGGGCCACATGATTGTCATTGCGCTGTTTCATCTCGTGGCTCCGGTGCCCCTGTCGCGGGGACCTACGCGTTCTTCGTCAGATCCCAGGACGACGAGACATCACCGCTGGCGGTGCCCGGGCTCTCCTGCTTCTGCTTCTTGTAGGCCCACTTGATCGCCGTGTAGTTGAGCGAGATGGTTTCAATGGGCAGGTCCCCGCCGCCCGCGCCCACCGACACCGAGCTGATGAGCACGTTGTCCAGCTCGTAGGTGAAGAAGGCCACCGGCGCGCTCTTCGAGTCCTCCTCGCTCGCCTGGTAGATGGTGATGATGGCCTTCTTCAGGGTGTTGCCACCGCTGCAGTAGTGGTTGAGGGACGGAGACGCCGTGTCGACGTACTTGGTGATGGTGAAGTCCTGGTGGGAACACCGGCCGTGCCTGCGGCTGGTGTTGGAGGGCGCGCCCGCGGAGAGCGGCATGGACACCCCGTGGCTGAACGAGAGCAGCTCGATCTGATCCTTGCCTTCCGTGGTGGTGGACTGGCCAGCGAGCGTCTTGACGTCAGGGAAGCTGATGTAGATGTTTTGCATGGCGGGTTATTCCAGACGTGAGAGGGTTCAGGCTGCGGGCGGAGGCAGGCTGGCGACGAGCCGGATGGAGGCGTTCAGCTCGTTGAGCTGGAAATGCGGCTTGAGGTAGACGACCGCCTTGTAGGAGCCCACCTTGCCGGGCACCTCGGTGACGTCGATCCGGGCCTCGCGCAGCGGCTGCCTGGCCTTGATGTCCTGGGAGGCCTCGTCGTTGAGCTGGACGTAGTCGCTGATCCAGTTGTTGAGGAACGAGGCGACGTTCCCGCGCGTCATGAAGCTGCCAACCTTGTCGCGCATCATCGCCTTGATGTAGTGGGCGAAGCGCGAGGCCGCGAGCAGGTAGGGCAGCATCGACGACACCTGCGCGTTGGCGGTGGCGTCCAGGCTGGCGTACTTCGTGGGCTTGTTGGTGGTCTGCGAGCCGAAGAAGACGGCCTTGTCGTCCCCCTTGCGGTAGACGAGCGCGAGGAAGCCCAGGTCGTTGAGCTCCTTCTCCCGGCGGTCGGTGATGGCCAGCTCCGTGGGGATCTTCACCGCGTCCTCACCGCTGTCCGTGGTGAAGGTGTGCAGGGGCAGGTCGGAGACGGTGCCGCCGCCCTCGAAGCCGCGGATGGCCGCGCACCAGCCGTACAGCGAGAAGGCGTGGGTGATGCGCTCGCCCAGCTTCCAGACGGCGTTGCCCCACAGGTAGTTGCCGTGGGCCTTGGCGCCGTCTCCGCCGTTGCCCGCGACGCTGAGGTCCTCCTCGAAGGTGAAGCCGTCCACGGGGACCGTGGCCTTGCCGTAGGGCAGGCGCATCAGCACGCGTGGCAGCACCAGGGTGACGTAGCGCGAGTCCTCCGTCTCCCGGAAGCTGCGCCACTTGATCATGTCCGACGCCTCGAAGCGCATGGCCAGGTCGCGGGGCACGTCGAGCCCGGTGAAGTTGCCGTCCTTGAGGCCGAAGAGCTGGGGGCTCGCGGCGGCGAGGAAGGGCGCGTGGGCGGCGGCGGCCACGTTGGAGAGGTTCGTCAGCAGCGCCACGTCCTCCGGCGAGTGGGTGAACTCGTAGTCGCCGATGAGCAGGCTGAACGGATGCCCGCCGAAGGTGCCGTACTCCTCCTCGTAGACCTTCTTGAAGAGCGCGCTCTGGTCGAAGTCGATGGCGCTCTCCAGGTCCACCCGCAGCTCCTTCTGCGTGGCGTGCATCACGCGCAGCTTGAGGCCGGTGCCGGTCTCCGTGTTCTTCACCAGCGAGTGCAGGCCCCGCCAGGTGGCCTCCAGCTTCTGGAAGTCCTTGTCGTGGAGGATGGCGTTGAGGAGCAGGGAGAGCTCCTCGTCGATCTGGGCGATCTGGACTTGGAGCATCGTCACCGTATTGGGGCCGACCACCACCTCCCGGGTCTGGATGAGATCGAGGAGGAGCGCGTTCAGCGCCTGCTCTTCGTCTTTCCGTAGGGTCTCGTCTGGAATCACCCCCTTGATCTGCTTGACGAGGTTTGTCACCAACTCCGAATCAATCGTTGCGTTTGCTGAGGGCATGGCTGGGTTCCTGGGCTGGGATTACGAGTGGAGGCTGTCGAAGGCTTCGAGCTGCAGCCGGGTCTCGGCGTCGGCGGCGTCGGCGGCACCGCGGAGCGCCTCCACGCGCTGATGGACGGACTCGAGCTGCTCCGGGTTCTCGGGGGGGCTGCCGTCCAGCACCTTGACGAGGCCTTCGAGCTTCTCCGCGGTCTCCAGGACCTGGCGGGCCTCATCGCGCGCCGCGAGGGCCTTCTCCTGCGACCTGGCATCCATGAAGCGGTGGGCCTGGATGACCCGGGCCTCCGCGCCGTCCATGATCTTCTGCTGGTGCCCGAGCAGCACCTGAACCTGGGAGAGCTCCAGTTCCTCCGGGAGCGGCCTGGGGAAGGCAGCCTTGAGCTCATTCTGGAGCGAGTCGGGCTTGCTCGGGTCCTTGGCGAAGGTCTCGCTCTCCGCGATGATCTTGTCTGCGTTCGCCAGCGACGTCTTCTTGATGCGGTCCTTGGCGGCCTCGAACATCTTCTCGTCGCGGGCCTTTTCCGCTGCGTTGACGCCGGGGGCCTCCTCCAGGTTCTTCAGGGCATCACCGATGGCACTGGCCCCCTTGGCGATCTTGCGGAGCACGTCCAAGGCCTGGGCGCGCTTGGTTGGGTCGGCGATGCCGGCGGTGAGATCGGTGAGCGCCTTGAGGCCTGCCGCCGGGCCTCCGAGGTCCTTCTGTGCTTGCGCGCTCACGGCGTCGTCAGGTGGCGTCTGACTGAACGCGCCTTCCAGCGCTTGAATCGCGCCCTCCATCCTCTTGCTGGCATCAGGCGCCAGGAGGCCCTGGTGCTGCTCCCGGTAGGTTTTGAGCTTCGCCGCGTCACCTGTCTTGAGCTCCGAGAGGTCTTCTCCCGGGAGCAGCCGCGTCAGGTGGTCGAAGGCCCCCGCCACGCGCTGGCTCTGCTGGGCCACGTGGATGACGCTGGCCACGGCCTCCAGACGCTCCATGAACACCTGGGCCTTCGCAGTGAGGGTCTTGGCGGCGTCGCGAGCCCCCTTGAAGGGCTGGCGCTGCTCCTGGATTTGAGTCTTCTTGACACTGAGGGCCGCGGAGTCGGCACTGAACACCTTCTGGAAAGAGGTGTTCAGGCTGTCGTTGCCGCTCAGCTGCGCCACCACGTCCACCAGGCGCTGGCGCTCGCGCAGCAGCTTGCTCAGCTGGGGGGCCTGCTTCACGATCTGGAGCGGCTCGAAGTCCTCCATCTTCTTGAAGGTGAGCCCGGCCGGGCCCGCCTTCCCGCCCAGCTTGAGCGTGGGCGCGAGCTTGCCCATGAAGTCGTCGAAGGTGTCGCGGTCGATCTGGACGAACTTGCGCTGCTTGAGCGGGTCGCTCAGGACGGTGTCGCCCAGCAGGTCCGCGAGGATGCCGACCACCAACGGGAGCTCCATCTTCTTGGCGGAGCCGAGCGTCTCCACGTCGTAGGTGATCTGCACCCGCGGCGGCCTGTTCCGGTCCAGCCAGTGCTGCTTGCTTTCACTGCTCATGGTCTTGCTTCTCCTGTTCGTGGGTTGCGCGCTTCACTTCGCGTCCCGGATGGCGAGCAACGCGAAGATGGATTTGAGGTCGTCCGTGCCTGGGACCAGCTCCTCGAGGAGTCTCCCGAGCGGCATCGCTCCCCACTGCACGGCCCGCTTCACCAGATAGGGCGTGGGGCTGTGGGGCTCCGTGCGGAGCAGGTAGTCGGAGGCCTCTGTCAGCCATTGATAGGCTTCAGTCCGGCTCTGGATGGAGCTCCGGGGGGCCACGGGCGGGATGGGCGCGGATGGATCCGGCGGGGACGCAGGGTCGCTCCGGGCCGGGGGCTCCATCAGGTCACTGACCGGCGCCAGCACCGTCCGCAGGTCCTCCAGCGCGCGCCGGAGCTGGCCGAGCAGGGGGCGCTCCTCGTCCAGGTGCGGTGAGAAGACGCTCTCCACCTCCAGCGCCGCGTCGTTCACTTCGCGCAGGGCCTGGCCCAGGGGAGGGTAGAAGGCCGCGGGCGTGGACCGCAGGGCGCTCAGGAAGCCCTGGGCGTCCAGGGGCTGGGAGCCGTCCCGCGCCGGCTCGTCGTCGCGCGACCGCGCTTCATGCTTCTCGCGGTGGAGGATGCGCTCCCAGTCCGCGTAGCAGCAGGCCGTGCCGCTGCCTCCCGTGGGCTGGGAGAGCGGGATGCGCTTGAGCCTCGGGGTCGCGTTCCGGTCGAGCCATTCGAGCACCGAGACGCGAGGGCTGACATCGCCGCCCTCCAGCGCGGGCCAGGCGGTGTCCCAATACCTGTCAGCCAGCGCGGCCAGCAGGCGCAGTCCCTCCGCGAGTCCCTGGAGGCCATGCAGTTCGAGCAGCGCTTCGGTGAGCCAGGCCGCGAGCTGCAGGTCCTTGGATCGCGGCAGCGCCTCCTGGCAGAGCTGGGCCACCTGCCGCCAGTGGGCGTGCTTGAACTGGTCCCGCCCGATGTCCTTCAGCAGCGCGGGATCGTCTTCGCGCCGGGCCTCACGGATGGCGTCGTACGTCAGATCGTGACGCAGGTGGGGGCCCGCTGGAGCGTCTTCGGAGACGGGCGCGAGCAGCTTCTCGAGGTCGAGCAGGGGGGCGCTCATGGCGTGGAGTTCCGGGTCAGTGAGGTGGCGGGTGCACCCGACGGCGCGCGCGTGGGCCAGAGACGGGGCGAGGTGAAGCGGGTCTTGCCCTCCAGGCCGGTGAGGGGAACGCGGAGGAAGGCCACCGCCTGCTCGCAGAGGCGGCTCTGCTTCTCCTCGACACGGATGGCGAAGCGCAGGGTGTGTGGCCGCGGATCCGCGCCGCCGCCGAAGTCCGTGGGCCGGCCCTGCTGGGCACGCAGGAGGCGCAGCAGGGCCCAGGTGCCGCCGAACTCGAAGCGTGCCGTCGCGTCCGGGGCTCGCGGGCCGCCACAGGCCTCTCCGCGAGCGAGGGGCGCGGAAGGGGCGTCCTTCGCCCAGCGCAGCGCCACCTGGAGGGGCTCCCCGGGATGCCACGCGCCCGGCTTGCCCGCGGCCAGCCGCCGTCCGCCCATCACCAGGCTCCAGGTGATGATCTGATTGGCGAGCCGCTCCTCGCCCACGTTGACGCGGGGCTCCAGCTTGAGGCCGTAGCCGGCCTGCCCCTCGTCCTCGTCCACGAGCAACGGCGCGAGGAAGGCGCGGGTGGCGCGGGCCTGCTCCAGGAAGGCGAGTGCCTCGGCCGGGAGCGACCGGCGCTCCGGGACGTCCACCAGGGGCAGCACCTCGTCCAGCGCGAGGAAGAAGGCACGGACCTCCGGAAGGGGCGCGTCCGGGGCCTCCACCGCGTCGGTGGTGAACGGGAAGCGGCCGGCCAGGGTGGTGTTGAAGCGGCGCGCGAGCCGGGCGTAGGACTCACCCAGTTGATCGCTGACGAGCTGGTCGCAGCGGCGGGCCACCAGGCCTTGCAGGCTGGCGCGGCGGGCGAGGAAGAAGTCCTTGCCCGCGTCTCCGGCGGGCGGGAGGCCCTGGAGGCAGTGCTCGCGGGTGACGTTCATCAGGCCCTGCTGGACGAACGACTCCAGCGCCTGGACGGAGTTGCCGGGCACCTGCTGTTCCCAGTCGCGCAGCTCGTCCCCGATGCGGCGCCACTTGAGGAGCAGCGGAGGACGCTCGCTGGTGGCGGACACCTCCCACAGCAGCGACACGGGCAGGGTGGCGAAGTCCCGGGCCAGCGTGGCGGCGCGGGTGCGCTGCGTCTTGAGGTACTGCCCCAGGGCCACGGCGTCCGACACCCCGAAGGCCTCCAGCGCCGCCGGAGACCTTCCCTGCCACCGCGAGAAGCGCGGATCCGGCGCGTAGAGCGTGTCCCGCTCGAAGAGGGCGTCCACGCGCTCCAGCAGGCTTCCTGCCTGGGATGCCAGCAGGTCTCCCAATTCCTGACGGGTGCTGATCAGGAGGAGCTGGTCTCCGAGGTCGCGCAGTTGCCGCAACTTGCCGTCCACCTGCTTGAGGTTGGCCAGCTCGGCGGCGAGCTGGGACTCGGCCTGGGGTGAGTGGGTGGCGGCTTCACCCGCCGGCATCGCCTCCAGCTTCCGGGCGCGGAGCAGTTGGACGCTCAGCCGGCGCTCCAGCTGCTGGCGGGCCACCTCCGCCACCACCTCGTGCAGCTCGCCGGGGAACGCCGCCAGCCCCTCGGTGAGGAAGCCTTCGTAGAGCTTCGTGAGGCGGAGGGCTTCGTCCAGCGCGGGCTCGGACCAGAAGACGCGGACGGGCCCCTTGGACGAAGCGGGCGGGGGCGCGTCGGGTTCGGCCATGAAGCCCTGGGCGAGCAGGTCCTTCAGCGCCTTCTCCAGGGCGAGCGCGCCCGCGGACAGCTCCAGCTTGCAGCCCTGTTCGTCGCGCGCCAGCAGGGGCCCCGTGGCCCGCGTGGAGAGCGCGCACAGCCGCTCCTTCAGCGCGTCCAGCTCTCCCGTCCACTGCCGCTCCATGTCCGCCGCCGCCGGCTCACCCAGCGCGCGCGACTTGCGCACGGAGTCCAGCAGCCCGGTGAGGGACTTCCCCAGGCCAGGCGGGCCAAGCCAGACAGCCCCGGGCCGGGCCAGCTCCGTCCGCAGACGCTCCAATGCCTGCGCGAGCTCACGGGCCGTCCGGGCCACGGACGTGCCTTCCCCGCCACGTCCCTCCAGCCGGGTGGCCAGGGCGACGCACGCCGCCAGCCGCGCCTCCAGCGGGTTCTCCACGAACAGGCGGCGCGAGAGCTTCGCGGCGAGCGCGGTGGCCCGGCGGGGCGCCGCCTCTTGCAACGACGCCTCGAAGCGGGGCGCGGAGGCCTGCGCGAGCGCTTCTTCGTAGCGCGCGCCGTTCTGGAGGAACGCGGTGCCAGGGTCGGCATGCAGCAGGTACCGCGCGAGCCCGTCCACCGTCTCCAGCCGCTTGCGTCCGGACTGGCCTTGCAGGGCATTGAACGCATCCACCTGGGCGGTGAAAATGGCCAGCTCCTGATCCAGCGAGCGCAGCGCCTGGAACTCGGGGGTCTCCTCGGGAGCAAGCAGGCCGTCAGGAAGCGCGGGGTGCTGGACCTCACCGTCGAGGATCTGCCGGAGCCTTGTTCCGAGCTCCCGGTGGAGGGTGGGCAGCACCAGGTCCTCGAAGCTGACGCGGAGCGCGTCCTGGAGCTGTCCGGCCAGGGTCGACGCGGGCGTGCCGGGCAGCTTCGCCAGCTCTTGGAGGACCGTCGCCGCGCGGCGGCGTTCAGCCTCCGCGTCCGGCGCTCCCTGGGCGCGCTCCGTGCTCAGGCGGGCAAGCCCCGCCATGCCCTCGGCCACGGGCCGCGTGTCACCGCGCAGGCGCTGTTCGAGCGTCCACAGGCCGACGGGCAGGAGCACCACGCTCACGGCCAGCGACCACCGCAGCGCCATCAGCGCCCGCTGGTTGCGGCGCTTCTCCGAAGCGGACGGACGGGCCAGGCTGCTTTCAGGGAAGACCTTCTGGTCGAGCAGATGCGTGAGGAAGATGGGGTGCGGCCCGGGCGCGGGCGCTCCGAGGGTTCGCTCCGTGAGCCGCTCGCTCGCGCTGAGGTCCCCGTTGAAGTACACGCCGCGCAACGGCAGGGCCTCGTGGTGGACGCTGGCCCGGAAGATGGGATCCAGCAGGGCGCGCGCCGGCTCGGTCAGCCCCCGCAGCGCGGAGGGGAAGGTGAAGGCCGCGTCGCGCTCCTGCGCGTTCTGTCCTTCCTCGCTGGCGAGCAGCTCGAGCTGCACGCGGGTGAGCGTCCCGTGGAGGCGCTCGAAGGCCTCGGGGATCCATTCGGCGCGCCACGCCGCTTCGAACGGATGCGAGTTGGACCAGCCGAACATCTCGTTCCACATGTCCGAGGGCAGCGCGCGGCAGAAGCTGGCGAACCCGGGGAGGACCTCGGCCTGTGTGAACAGCACGTAGATGGGGAAGCAGACGCCCAGCTCGTCCTGGAGCGTGCGCAGGCCCTTCGCCACCGCGTCCGCCTGCGCGCGGGCCTTCTCGCGGGAGGCGCGGTCCGTCCCCAGCAGCAACGCGGCCGGGAGGGCGAGCACCGCCGCGTCGATGGGGCGCAGGGGCCGGGCGCCGCGAAGCGACTTCAGCGCGGAGCGGAAGGACGGCTCGGCGGACTTCGTCAGCCCCGGCAGGTCGATGACCTGACCCTCGTTGAAGATC
>NZ_RAWR01000007.1:0-88646 GCF_003986945.1 Corallococcus sp. AB018
CCCAGGGCCCAGGCGCCCAGCCCCACCGCGTACGCCCCGCCGAGCCACGGCCCCAGGCCCGGCACCTCCACCGCCGCGAAGGGCACGGCCGCGAAGACGCGTGTCAGCACGAGGAGGAGCTCCGACGCCCAGGCGCCTGCCCACAGCACCGGCGTCGCCACGACCGGCGCCACGACGAAGAGCGCCGCGCCGCCCGCCGCGAGCCCGGTGAGCACGCCACACAAGGGCAGGGCGACGATGTTGGACACGAGCCCCGCCAGGCTCACCCTTCCGAACGCCGCCGCCACCACGGGCAGACCCACGAGTGTTGCCGCGCCGCTCGCGCACAACGTCTGCGCCACGGTCTCCCGCGCCTGGGCGGCCCACCGTTTCATTCTCCGGGGCTCGGAAGGAGACGGCCGATCCAGGGGAAGGGCCTCGCGCAGCGCGGGCGACAGCAGCACCAGCCCCAGCACCGCGAGGAACGACAGCCGGAGCGACAGGTCCACGACGCTGGAAGGCGTCCAGGCCACGAGCACCAGCGCCGCCAGCGACAAGCCATTCAGCCCATCCGCGCGCCGCCACAGCGACAGGCCCAGCAGCACCGCCGTGGCCATCACCGCCGAGCGCACCGCGGGCGCCTGGTTCCCCGTGAAGAGCACGTAGGCCCAGACGAAGGGCACCGCGGCCGGAGCCGCCCAGCGCCGTGCCTCCAGCGTCCGCCAGCGTCCACCCAGCCGCACCATCCCCCGCCTGAGCAGCGCGAGCGTCATCAGCGCGAGCGCCGCCACGTGAAGCCCACTGACACTGAGCACATGCGCGAGCCCCGCCCGCGAGAACGCGTCCTCCCAGGAGGCATCCAGGTCCGCGCGCTGCCCGGCGGCCAGCGTGAGGAACAGCGCCGCCGCGTCCGCCGAGGGCGCCACCCCATGCACCACCGTCGTCAGCCGTCCGCGCACGTCCTCCAGCGCGAGCCGCCACGAGGGGGCAGGGGAGAGCGCCAGCACGCGCCCCGGAACGAAGCCGCCCGTGAAGGCCACGCCCTGCCGCCGCCGCGCCGACGAGAAGTCCCGCTCGCCCGGATTCGAAGGCGGCGCATCCGGCACGAGCCGCGCTTCCACCCGCACGCGCTGCCCGGGGTGCAATTCCAGACCCTCACCTCGTCCGGAAAGGCTGACGCGGAAGCGGGCGGCGGCCGGAGGCTCTGGAATCAGCCCCGCGCGGGCCACAGCGAGCCGCAGTCTCACGGCGCCATCGAAGCGCTCCACGCGCTCCAGCTCGCCTTCAAGGACCGCGCTGCCGCCTTCTTTCAGGGAGGGAGGGAGGTCGACCCGGGCCTCCAGGGCGGAAAGCCCCGCGCCTGTCAGGGCCAGCGCGCTGAGCACCGCCAGATGCGCTCCAGGCAAGGGGCCGAGCGCCACGCCCAACCCACCCAGGCAAAGCGCGCAGAGGAGAAATACCCCGGCGAAGCTCTCTGTTCCGGTTGCCCAGAGGGCGCCGAGCAAGAGGCTCAGCGCTGGAAAGAACAACGGACGCGTACCCAGGTCGCGCCACGAATAACGAACCAACACCCACCCCCACCCACCGCCCCGTCCGTCTCGCGGCGCTCACACCGAGCGACACCGCACACAAAACCGGACACCGTAGTGTGGCTGTCATCGGGTGGTCAAGGCGATTTCGTTGCCCGTGGATGTAGTTTGTGGTAGTAGTGGCGGGCGTGAAGGCCGGGGTCGAAGCTTTCTCCAAGGAGGCAGTTAGTGCAGACCAGCTTCAAGACTGGTGACAAGGCGGTTTATCCGGGCCAGGGCGTCGGTGAGGTGATGGGCATCGAGCACACCGAGGTCGCCGGGCAGCGCCAGTCGTTCTACGTGCTGCGCATCCTGGAGAACGGGATGCGGATCATGATCCCGATCAACAAGGTCGGATCGGTCGGCCTCCGGGAAATCATCAGCGAAGAGGACGTCAAGCAGGTCTATTCCATCCTCCGCGAGAAGGACATCTCCGTCGACTCCACCACGTGGAACCGCCGGTACCGCGAGTACATGGAGAAGATCAAGACGGGCTCCGTCTTCGAAATCGCCGAGGTGCTCCGCGACCTCTACCTGCTCAAGGGCGACAAGGACCTGTCGTTCGGCGAGCGCAAGATGCTCGATACGGCGCGCTCCCTGCTGATCAAGGAGCTGTCGCTGGCCAAGGACTGCACCGAGGAAGAGGTCGAGTCCGACCTGAAGAAGATCTTCAACCTCGCCTGAGTCCCCGCGTGACGCGAAGGCCCCAGTATCTGTCGCGTTCGCACCCCGCGCCCCGGGTTCCCTCGATGGAATCCGGGGCGTCGTGTTTCTGGGGCCCGGCACGCGCCAGGCCCCGTGAGCCTCAAGGCGCCTGGGTGGCCAGTGCCGCCAGCTGTGAGTGGGCCTCGGCGTTGTCCGCGTCGTACTCGAGCGCGGCGGTGAAGGCCGCGCGGGCGTCGGCGAAGCGCTGGGCCTGAACGGCTTCCTGGCCCATGCGCACGTACAGCCCAACGAGCTGGCGGCGGAGGGCGACCCCCTGACGGCTCCAGCCCTGGGACAGCTCCTTGTCCGCCCGCACGGCGGCGCTGAGCGCATCGAGCGCCCGGGGACGGTCCTTCTGCGCCAGGGCGGTCCGGGCCGTGGCTTCGGCGGTCTGGAAGCGGGTGAGCTGTTGCACCAGGGGCGTGAGGTTCGCGCGCTTCGCCTGGGCCAACGCCCCGGCGACGTCACCAGATTCATAGCGAGCGAGGATGTCCGCGCGCTGGCGCTCGTCCGGAGGCCCCGCCTGTTCGGTCGAGGGCAGGGATTTCCGTCCGGACGCGGCAGCGACCTGGCCCGCGCTCGAAGAGAGCGTATGGGGTTCGCCCGCCTTCGCGGCCCCCGAGCCCTTCGCGACCTCCTGGGCGCTCGGAGCGGCGTTCCTCGATGTCGCCCCGGTGCTCGGATGCAGGCCGCGCGCGATGTCCGAGGCACTCGGAGACACCTGGCCCGATTGAGCCCTTCGCGAGATGTCCGAAGCGCTGAGGTCCTTCGCCGCTCCCAGGCTCCCGTGATTGGAATCCTTCGCGGGCGCCGCCGCCTCGGTCTCCTGGGCCTCCTTGGCGGGCACTGCTGGAGGTCCAGGCTCCCTGGCGGGCGCGCCTTCCGCGGGATTCCGGTCCGCCGTACGCACGGCCACCACGCTGATCAACGCCGCGACCGCGGAGCCCACGACCGCCGCGGCCACCGCCACAGCGACCCCATTCCGCCGGCGCTTCGCCATGCGAGGCAGCAGCGGATCGAACGCCGTCCGGCTCACCGTCGGCCCGGCCCCTGAGCCGCGCAGCCGCAAGGTCGCGTTGCCCAGGCTCAGCTCGTCGCCAGGCTTGATCTCCACCTCGCCCTTGATGCGCAGGCGGTTGACGAAGGTGCCGTTCTGGCTGCCCAGGTCGCGCACCATGAAGACATTGCCCCGCCGGGTCAGCTGGGCATGGCGCCGGCTGATGGACGCATGCTGGAGCCGCAGGTCCGACGTGGAGGACCGCCCCAGCGTGATGGAGCCCTGGCGCAGGGGCACGAGCTGCCCGGCACCCGGCCCGCGCTCCACGTACACGAACGCGGGCGTCAGGCCCGGATCCGAGTACTCCTTCGCCCAGTCATACCGGGGAGACAGCTCGCGGTCCGACCGGGCGCGCTCGCCCGGGCCTCGCCGCTTCGCCTTCCGGGGGCCTGCCGGATACTGGGGCACGCGCTGCGGGCGAGGATCATCCGCCTGAAGGGGGGCCACCTCGTCGTCGTCGAACGGGAGCTCCTCCGACGGGTCATCCGACGACGCCTGCTGCCCCGGAGGGCGGGGAGGGCGCGGCGGACGCTTCGGATTCGGCGGAGCCATGCGGCGATTCTCCCTATCCGACGCTTCCAACGCCAAGTGCTGGCCTGTGTGGGACCCGGGATCCTAGAGTGTGTATCGCGTTGCGCAAGTGCCGCGCCCGCCCTGTTCCCAAAGGAGGACCCTCCACCGTGGCCCCCTCATCCATCCGGCTCTTCAACACGATGTCCATGCAGAAGGAGCCGCTGGAGCCGCTCGTGCCCGGCGAAGTGAAGGTCTACGTCTGTGGGCCTACGGTCTACAGCTACATCCATATCGGGAATGCACGCACCTTCACGTCGTTCGACGTGGTGGTCCGATACCTGCGCTACCGGGGCTTCAAGGTGACGTACGTGCGCAACTACACGGACGTCGACGACAAGATCATCAAGGCCGCGCACGAGACGGGCGAGGCGCCCGTGGACCTGGCCTCGCGCTTCGTGGAGGCCTTCCGCGAGGACGCCCGCGCGCTGCACCTGCGCGAACCGGACGTGTCCCCGCGCGTGAGCGAGACCATCCCGGAGATCGTCGCCATCATCCAGACGCTCGTGGACAAGGGCTACGCCTACGAGGCGAAGGGCGACGTGTACTTCGCCGTCGACAAGGACGAGGACTACGCGAAGCTGTCCAAGCGCCACCTGGACGACCTGTGCCAGGGCGAGCGCGTGCATCCCGGCGACCTCAAGCGCCAGCCGCTGGATTTCGCGCTGTGGAAGACGGCGAAGCCCGGTGAGCCGTCGTGGGACAGCCCCTGGGGCAAGGGCCGTCCGGGCTGGCACATCGAGTGCTCCGCGATGAGCGAGAAGTTCCTGGGCCGCACGTTCGACATCCACGGCGGGGCGTTGGACCTCATCTTCCCTCACCACGAGAACGAGATCGCCCAGAGCGAGTCCGCCACCGGCCAGACGATGGCGAAGTACTGGATGCACTGCGGCTTCCTGGACCTGGAAGGCGCGAAGATGTCCAAGTCGCTGGGCAACGTGGTGCGCCTGCGCGACGCGCTCGCCAAGGTGGACGCGGAGGCCCTGCGCTTCTTCTTCCTCTCCACGCACTACCGCCACCCGCTCAACTTCGGGGAGAAGGCGCTCCAGGACGCGGAAGGGCGCATGGAGTACTTCTACGAAACGCTGCGCAAGGTGGACGAGCGCGTGGCGGGCAAGGACTTCGGCAAGGGCCCGCTGCACGGCGACCCCGCGCGCTTCCTCACGGAGTTCGAGTCCGCCATGGACGACGACTTCAACACCGCGAGCGCGCTGGGCGCGCTGTCCGGGCTCTTCGGCTTCATGAACGAGCTCACCGACAAGCCGCCCGTGAAGGACAAGCCGCTGGTGGGCCGCACGCTCCAGGCGCTGCGCGAGCAGGTGCGCGAAACGTCCCGCGTCCTGGGCGTCTTCGAGGACGACCCGGGCGAGTGGCTCCTGCGCCGTCGCGACCGCGCGGTGCGTGAGCGCGGCATCGACGTGGCGGAGGTGGAGCGGCTGCTCTCCGAGCGGACCGCCGCGCGCGCCGCGAAGGACTTCGCGAAGGCGGACGAGGTGCGAGGCGCCCTCAAGACCCTGGGCGTGGACATCATGGACACGCCTGCCGGGACCTCCTGGAAGGTGGCGGCGCCCGCCTCCTGAAAACCCGCTGGGGGGCGCCCGTGCGGCCATGCTACGCACGGGCCCATGAGGCTCCTCCCCGCGCTGTTCGTCTCGCTGTGCTCCCTGGGCTCGGTGCCCGTCCTGGCGGCGGGCGCGCCCTCTGTCACGCCGCAGGAGAAGACGGCCGAACAGGCCATCACGGCGGACCTCCTGCGCGCGCACGTGCGCTTCCTCGCGAGCGACCTGCTGGAAGGCCGCGGCCCCGGCACGCGCGGCGACGCGCTGGCGCAGGAGTACATCGCCACGCAGTTCGAGGGCCTGGGCCTCAAGCCGGGCGCGGAGGACGGCAGCTACCTCCAGCGCTTCGACCTGATGGGCATCCACAGCCGCCCGGGCCCCATGACCTTCCAGGCGAAGGAGGGCCGCGTGGAGCTCCAGCCGCGCGAGGACTTCATCGCCGTGTCCGGCGTGCAGGCCCCGGAGGCGAAGCTGGACGCGTCCGAGCTGGTGTTCGTGGGCTACGGCATCGTCGCGCCGGAGTACCAGTGGGACGACTTCAAGGGCGCGGACCTGAAGGGCAAGACGCTGGTCATCCTCAACAATGATCCGGAGGACGACCCGCGCCTCTTCGGCGGCAAGGCGCGCCTCTGGTACGGCCGCTGGGACTACAAATACGAGCAGGCGGCGAAGACGGGCGCGGCGGGCGCCATCATCATCCACACCACGCCCAGCGCGGGCTATCCGTGGCAGGTGGTGCGCACGTCGTGGACCGGAGAGCAGTTCGAACTGCCCGCGGGCGACGGGCCCCGCCTCCAGGTGAAGGCCTGGACGACCGAGGACGCCACGAAGCAGGTGATGAAGCTCGCGGGGCAGGACCTGGACGCGCTGCGCGCCTCCGCGCAGAAGCGCGACTTCCGCCCGGTGCCGCTGGGCGTGACGCTGTCCCTGCGCCTGTCCAACGAGGTGCGCCGCCGGCCCACCGCGAACGTGCTGGGCCTGCTCCCTGGCAGCGACCCCACGCTGGCGAAGGAAGTGGTGCTCTACAGCGCGCACCATGATCACCTGGGCAAGAAGGACGACGGCAAGCCCGGTGAGGACGTCATCTACAACGGCGCCCTGGACAACGCGGCCGGCGTCGCCTCGATGCTGTCCGTGGCCCGCGCCTTCACCTCGCTGCCCACGCCGCCGCGCCGCTCCATCCTCTTCGCCGCGGTGGCCGCGGAGGAGTACGGCCTGCTGGGCTCCGCGTACCTCGCGGCGCATCCTCCCGTGCCCTCGGGCCGCATCGCCGCGAACATCAACGTGGACGGCGGCAACGTGCTGGGCCGCACGCGCGACATCACCGTCATCGGCCTGGGCAAGTCCTCCCTGGACACCTTCGTCACCGCGATGGCGAAGACGCAGGGCCGCACGGTGAAGGCGGATCAGCTCTCCGACCGCGGGTTCTTCTACCGCTCGGATCAATTCAACTTCGCGCGGCATGGCATCCCCGCCGCCTACTTCGGCAGCGGCATGGACTTCATTGGCCGGCCGGAGGGCTGGGGCAAGGCGCAGCGCGGCCAGTGGGAGGCGAAGCACTACCACCAGCCCTCCGACGAGGTCCGCCCGGAGTGGGACCTGTCCGGCGCCGTGGAGGACACCCGGCTGTTCTTCCTCGTGGGCGCCCAGGTGGCGAAGGCCCAGCGGATGCCCGTGTGGAACAAGGGGGACGAGTTCGAGGCCGCTCGCCTGAAGTCCCTGGAGGCACTGAAGGCCCCGGCCGTGAAGTAGGCGGGCGCCCCGTCCTTTGTCGGACGGACGTGCACGAAGGTTCAGTACACAAGCAGCGGGGATGTTAGATCTGTCCCCTATGCCGGAGTTCGAACTCGTCAGTGAGCACAAGCCAGAAGGCGACCAGCCCAGGGCCATCGGGGAGCTGACCGAGGGCCTGCTTCGCGGCGACCGCTACCAGACCCTCCTGGGCGTCACCGGCTCGGGAAAGACGTTCACGATGGCGAACCTCATCGCCAACGTGCAGCGGCCCGCGCTGGTCATCGCGCACAACAAGACGCTGGCGGCGCAGCTGTACGGCGAGTTCAAGTCGCTCTTCCCCAGCAACGCCGTCGAGTACTTCGTCTCGTACTACGACTACTACCAGCCCGAGGCCTACGTCCCGTCGACGGACACCTTCATCGAGAAGGACTCGTCCATCAACGACAACATCGAACGGATGCGCCACTCGGCGACGCACAGCCTGCGCACCCGCAGCGACGTCATCATCGTGGCCAGCGTGTCCTGCATCTACGGCCTGGGCGCCGCGCGCAGCTACGTGGACCTGGCCATCCGCGCCAGCGTGGGCGAGGACATGGGCCGCGACGGCTTCATGCGCAAGCTGGTGGAGGCCCAGTACGAGCGCAACGACCTGGACTTCCACCGCGGCACCTTCCGCGCCCGCGGCGACACCGTGGAGGTGTTCCCCGCCTACGAGGAAGAGCGCGCCGTGCGCGTCAGCTTCTTCGGCGACGAGGTGGAGCGCATCACCGAGTTCGACCCGCTGCGCGGCCAGACCCTGGGCCAGCTGGAGAAGATCGTCATCTTCCCCGCCAGCCACTACGTCGCGGGCCCCGAAGCGCGGCAGAACGCCATGCGCACCATCCGCGACGAGCTTGCCGAACAGCTCCAGAAGTTCAAGGCGGAGGGCAAGCTGCTGGAGGCGCAGCGGCTGGAGCAGCGCACCATGTTCGACCTGGAGATGATCGAACAGGTCGGCTACTGCAACGGCATCGAGAACTACTCGCGCCACTTCACCGGGCGCGCGCCGGGTGAGTCGGCCCCGTGCCTCATCGACTACTTCCCTCGCGACCTGCTGGTGCTCATCGACGAGAGCCACCAGACGGTGTCCCAGATTGGCGCCATGTACCGCGGCGACCGCGCCCGCAAGGAGACGCTGGTCAACTTCGGCTTCCGCATGCCCAGCGCGCTGGACAACCGGCCGCTGAAGTTCGTCGAGTTCGAGGAGATGGTCCCCCAGGCCGTCTTCGTCTCCGCGACCCCCGCCGAGTACGAGCTGCAGAAGTCCAAGGGCGTGGTGGTGGAGCAGATCATCCGCCCCACCGGCCTCACCGACCCGGAGGTGGAGACGCGCCCCGCCGGCAACCAGGTGGACGACCTGCTGGAAGAGGTCCGCGTGCGCGTGTCGCGCAAGGAGCGCGTGCTGGTGACGACGCTCACCAAGCGCATGGCGGAGGACCTCACCGAGTACTACAGCGACGTGGGCGTGAAGGTCCGCTACCTGCACTCGGACATCGACGCCATCCAGCGCATGGCCATCATCCGCGACCTGCGCCGGGGCGAGTTCGACGTGCTCGTGGGCATCAACCTGCTGCGTGAGGGCCTGGACATCCCGGAGGTGTCGCTCGTGGCCATCCTGGACGCCGACAAGGAAGGCTTCCTGCGCAGCCACGTGTCGCTCATCCAGACCATTGGCCGTGCGGCGCGCAACGTGAACGGGCGCGTCATCATGTATTCGGACCAGATGACCGACTCCATGAAGCGCGCCATGGAGGAGACCGCGCGCCGCCGCGACATCCAGCGCGCGTACAACCTGGAGCACGGCATCACGCCGCGGTCCGTGAAGAGCAACATCACCGACTTCACGGAGAACATCCCGGACTACGACGCGGGCGCGGGCGCGCTGCCCATGGCGGCCGAAGGCGAGAACGACCTGCTGGAGCCCAAGGAGATCCAGCGCCTCATCAAGGAGTTCAGCGCCGACATGCTCAAGGCCGCGGACGAGATGCAGTTCGAGAAGGCCGCCGAGTTCCGCGACCGCGTCCAGCTGCTCAAGGACATGGACCTGGGGCTCAAGCCCGCTTCTCGCTCGCTCTTGCGCGCGCCGCCCAAGGCGGTGGACCAGCCCGGCACCACGCCCAAGAAGGGGCGGGGACGCGGACGTCCGTCCTCGTCGGGTGGCAGTTCTTCTGGCGCGTCCGGG
Source organism: Corallococcus sp. AB018 (assembly GCF_003986945.1). Lineage (NCBI taxonomy): Bacteria > Pseudomonadati > Myxococcota > Myxococcia > Myxococcales > Myxococcaceae > Corallococcus > Corallococcus sp. AB018. The sequence goes on from NZ_RAWR01000007.1 coordinate 9,394, forward strand.
GCGTCCAAGCCCTCGGCCCGTTCGCGGTCACGCAAGAACTAGCGAGGCCCGCCATGGACATCCGGCTGCAGGAGAAGCTGGACGCGCTGCCCACCGAGCCCGGCGTGTACCTGATGAAGGACAAGCGCGGGACCATCATCTACGTGGGCAAGGCCATCAACCTGCGCAGCCGCGTGCGCAGCTACTTCAACCGCTCCGGCGACACCCGCGTCTTCGTGTCCCTGCTGGACACGATGCTGGGCGACCTGGAGACGGTGCTCGTCCACAACGAGAAGGAGGCACTGCTTCTTGAAAACGAGCTGATCAAGAAGCACAAGCCGCGCTTCAACGTCCTGCTCAAGGACGACAAGCAGTTCATCTCCCTGCGCCTGGACCGCAGCCAGTCGTTCCCCCGGCTGGAGGTGGTGCGCAAGTACGAAAAGGACGGCGCGCGCTACTTCGGGCCGTACTCCAGCGCGGGTGCCATCCGCGAAACGCTGCGCCTCATCAACCGCTTCTTCCGCCTGCGCACCTGCACGGACCACGTGCTCGCCAACCGCAAGCGGCCGTGCCTGCTGCATCAAATCGGACGGTGTCCGGCCCCATGCGTCTACCCGGTGCCCCCGGAGGACTACCGCAAGAGCGTGGACGAGGTGGCCATGTTCCTGGAGGGCAAGGCCGGGCAGCTCATCGAAGGGCTGCGCGCGCGGATGAAGCGCGCGTCCATGGAGCTGAAGTTCGAGGAGGCCGCGCGGGTGCGTGACCAGCTGCTCGCCATCGAGCGCAGCCTGGAGCGCCAGAAGGTGGCCACCACGGACTTCAAGGACCAGGACGTGTTCGCCCTGTTCCGCGAGGGCGACCGCATCCTGTTCTACGTGCTGCACGTGCGGCAGGGCCGGCTCAACGGCGGCCAGGCCTTCCCCTTCGGCAGCCAGGAGTTCCCGGACGACGAGCTGCTCGCCTCGTTCGTGAACCTCTACTACGACCAGGGCGGCTTCGTGCCGGAGGAGATCCTGCTGCCCCTGGAGCCCGGTGACGGCACCGACGGCCTGGAGGCCCTGCTCACGGAGCGCAAGGGCGAGCGCGTGCGCGTCTTCGTCCCCAAGCGCGGGGAGAAGCATGAGCTGGTGAACATGGCGGTGAAGAACGCGGAGCAGGCGTTCGTGGAGCGCAAGCGCACCAAGGACGAAACGGACACAGTCCTGTCCCGGCTCCAGTCCAAGCTGGGCCTGCGCAACTTCCCGCGTCGCATGGAGTGCTTCGACATCTCCCACTTCCAGAGTTCTTCCATCGTGGCCTCACAGGTGGCCGTGACGGACGGGGAGACGGACAAGTCGCGCTACCGCAAATACAAGATCAAATCGGTGGAGAAGCAGGACGACTTCGCCAGCATGTACGAGGTCATCACCCGCCGGCTCAAGCGCGGCCTGGAGGACAACGAACTGCCGGACCTGCTCGTCATCGACGGCGGCAAGGGTCAGCTCGCCAGCGCGCACGCGGCCATGAAGGACCTGGGTGTGGAGGGCGTGGACGTGGTGGGCCTGGCCAAGAGCCGCGATCAAGAAGTTTTTGACCGGGACGCGGAGAGCGCGAAGAGTCCCGAGCGCGTCTTCGTCCTGGGTCGCAAGGATCCCATCGTCCTGCCGCAGAATTCAGCGGAAATGTTCATGCTCACGCGCATGCGGGATGAGGCGCACCGCTTCGCCATCACCTTCCAGGGCAAATCCATGCGCAAGAGTTCCTTGCGTTCCGCGCTGGAGGACATCCCCGGCGTGGGGGAAGGCCGGCGGAAGATGTTGCTGCGCCACTTCGGTTCTCTCAAGCGGGTGGGCGAGGCCAGCATCGAGGAGCTGACCGAGGTCGTGGGCCCGGCGATGGCCGAGCGCGTCCACGCGGGTCTGCATGGCGACCCCGAGGACGACACCGAGGACCCGGTGCGCGAGGCGTCCCTGGATGACGCTTCCGAACCCGTGCACGAAAAAGCGGATGGAGGGTCGCCACCCGGTGCGGCATGATTAAGTTCCGCTTCGGACGCCGGGGGGACTGGCCGCTGGAACCCGCGACGTTCCTAGGGTTTTTCATTGCGACCATGCTCCGCGCTGATTTATAGCGGTTGAAGATCCGAGCACGTTTGAAGAGGACGAGGGACCGACATGAGGCTGTATCCGAAGGTGATCCCGATCATCTCGCGCGAGGCCATTCAGCAGCTCATGCAGGACGGGGACATCGAGGTGGAGCCGATGCGCGTGGCCGACGCCGAGATGGATCTCTCCGCCATCATGCGCGAGTACCTCGCCAACGAAGAGCGTGTGAACCAGGCGACGCGCGAGGCCCTGGAGCGTCGGGGATATGACTACTCCAAGTTCAACCAGGTGAAGCGCGAGATGGCGGACGTGCGCGGCTTCAAGATGGGGGACGAGGGCATCGAGTACGTCATCAACCAGATGATTGAGTTCCTCCTCATCAGCCGGAACGTCGAGGAGGTCTACTCCCCCGACAACGTGCTGCGTCAGAAGATGTTCCAGGGCATGAAGAAGCACCTGGACGTCGACGACGAGATCGACCGGGAGGCCCGCTCGCGGCTGAAGCACCTGCAGGAAGGCACGAGCGCCTTCGACATCGAGTACAACAAGACGGTCGAGCAGATCCGCCGCGCCCGCGGTCTGATTTAGTCCCGGGGCGTGCCACGGCCCGCTCCGCTGCCTACCTTCAAGTTCAAGGGAGGCAGCGTCGATGGCGGGTTCAATCACGAGCATCTTGCTGTCCGGTGTCCTGGCGGCGGCGCCAGGGAGCGACGGGTTCACGTTCGAGGGCCGGGAGGCCAGCGCGAGGACCGAGCGGCCGGACGGTTACTTCTTTGAAGGTCCCCTACCGTTCAACGACTTGACCGAGCGGGGCACGGGGCAGGCGTCGTTCTCCGTGCGGGATCGGGTCGGCATGCCGAACGCGACCTTCGGCGACAAGGCGCAGCTCTCCGCGAGCCTGCGCGTGGGTGGCACCGAGTACCGCGTGGAGCTGACGCAGACGGGCTTCCCGCCAGTGCAGGCGATGTCGCCGGTGCCCGCCGGGCCGCTCCCCCCACCGCCGCCGCACCTCATCGAGGGCGGGGTGCTGATGGGCACGCCCATCTACGGCGAAACAGGCATTGGCTGGCGTGCCACGACGCGCGCGCACGCGGCGATGGCCGTCTGGGGCATTGGCAGCGTGTGGCGCAACGGGACGCTGCTTACGGACTCGGCGCTGGTGCACGCGGCGGCGTTGGACGCGGGCACGTTCTCGGATGACGACACGACGCGGCTGTTGCGCGAAGCGCGGCCCGGGGACACGGAGCTGGTGGTGGTGGTGTGGAACCTGCCGCCGCAGGCGGAGCCGCGCGGGTTCATCCAGTTCCTGTTCGACAACGTGTCCATCGAAGTGGAGGGGACGCGGGTGCCGTCGCTGGCGGTGGTGCCCACGACAGGGGAGATGCCCTCGTCGCTCGCGACGCTGACGCCGGTGGCGCCCACGGCGTTCCCGGCGGCGGTGGCGCCCATGTCCGCGCCACGCTTCGCGCAGGGCACGGGCGGCAGCGGCACGGTGGGGACGACGGGTGTCGCGACCACTGCGGGGCCGGGGACCGGCGCGGTGATTCCGGAGGTGGGCGCGGCGGGGACGACGACGGTCATCCTGCCTTCGGCGCCCGCACTGCCTTCGGAGGCGCCTTCGACGTACAGCGGGTCGTTCGCGCCCTCGGCGCCCACCAATCCGCCCTCGGTGGTGTCGGGAGTCACGCCGGGCTCCGCGGCCCCGGTGGGGCAGGGGACGTTCGCCACGCCGCCGACGGTGGCGGGCGTGTCCGTGGGAGGCTTCACCGCGCCGCAGATGTCCGCGCCGGACTTCAACAACTTCGTGGGCACCAGCCAGGTGAGCCCGGGCATCCTCGCCACGGTTCCACCGCTGTCGCAGTCCTCCACCACGCCGGCGTCGCCCATCCTGGGCACGCCCGCGCCGCTCAACACCGGAACGCCCGGGCCGCTCCTGGGGACGCCCGCGCCGCTCAATTCCTCGCCGAGCATCGCGTTGCCGGCCACCCCGTCCCCGGCCAACGCCGCGCCCGCCACGGCTCCCGCGGCGGCCCCGGCACCGGCGGGTGGTGCCGCGGGGCCCGCGCCCTGAGGGAGTGTCGCGACGCCGCCGTGACCTGCCCGCCCGATGCGATTCAAACCTGTCCGACAGTCGGACAGGTTCGCGAGCCGCGCCTCTGACGGGGCCGCGTTTCGCACCGGCGGGCAGGGGGTGGGAAAATTGACCGGGCGCTACGGACCTGTAGCGTCCTGAGCATGCCCCCTCCCGTGGCAGCCCTCGCCACCCCCGCGATGTTGCGCCGTACCGACCCCGTTCGCGGGGCCGTGGAGCGCCTGGCCCGGACGCTGCCCGTGCGCGAGGACGCCACCGTCCTGCTGGACTTCGTGGAGGACGACCTCCGCGAGGGCCTGGATGCCCTGGGCGACGTGCAGGCGCACTTCTACGATCTGCTCCTGGCCCTCCACCGCGAGACGCTCACGCCGGTCGCCCTGATGAACGCGGGCGAGAACCTGCACGTGCTCCAGCGCCTGGAGGACCTGAACGAGGTGGTGACGCAGCTGCGCCGCCGCTTGTCGCAGGCCGCCGGGATGATCCGCAACGGCTGAAGCCGGGCGCTACATCGACTGGAGGAAGCGCACCAGCGCGTCCCGGTCGCTGGCGGACAGGTTGCGGAACCCCTCCCGCGCCCGCTCCGCCTCACCACCGTGCCACAGCACGGCCTCTTCCAACGTCCGGGCCCGCCCGTCGTGCAGGTAGCCCGAGTACGGAAGAATCGTCTGTGTCAGTCCCAGGCCCCACAGGGGCGCAGTGCGCCACTCGGTGCCGGTGGCGTCCCCATCCGGCCGCCCGTCCGCCAGGTCCGCGCCCATGTCGTGCAGCAGCAGGTCCGTGTACGGGTGGATGCGCTGATGCGACAGCTCCGCTACCGGGTGCTCCCCGGTCTCCAGCGTGTCGCGGTGGCACTTCACGCAGCCCAGGTCCTTGAACTTCGTCTCGCCGCGCTTCACCGCCGCGTTGTCCAGCGCCGTGCGCGCCGGCACCCCGAGCGACTGCGCGTAGAACACCGCTGAGTCCAGCGTCTTCATGGGCAGCTCGAAGCCGCCCCCCGCGTCCGGGAAGAGGGGATTCGTAATCCCCATGTCGTTGAAATAGGCCTCCGCTGACTGCTGCCGCAGGTTGGGGCTGTTCGCCTTCCACCCGAAGCGCCCCGGCACCAGCGCGAGCGCCTGCACGTCCCACACGGTGTTCAGCCGGCCGGAAATCCCGTCGCCGTTCGCATCCGTGGGGTCTTCCAGCGCCCGCAGCGTGGCCAAGTCCACCGCTTCCAGCAGTCCCAGTCCCACCACCGGCGGCGGCAGGCGCAGCGACGTGAGCATTCCCGCGGACGGGGACGAACCGTCCGGCATCACGATGGTGATGCGCGGCGAGCGCAGGCCATAGGCCGTCCCGTCCGCGTACTTCCCCGCGCGCTCCTCCCACGCGAGCGTCACGGTGGCCTCCGGCGACGCGCCGTAGACGGCCTGGTCTTGAATCTGGAGCCCCAGCCCGGGCACCGGCACCGAGCCGTTCGGGTGCTCTGGCGTGCCGTCCGGAAGGCTCACGCGCACCAGCAATTGCGTGCGCGTCGGTCCGCCCCCCATCACCGGCATGCCCCGCCCGTTGCGCAGGTGACAGCCATTGCAGGAGGCGTTGTTGTACGCGGGCCCCAACCCCGGGTTCACCGGGGCGGGGCCGGGCACGAAGACGGCCGCGAAGGCGGCGTCGCCCTCGCGGTGAAGCGCTTCATGCTCCGTGGTGAGGTTGGGGGCGGGCTGCGCGAACGCTCGCGACGTGCGGTCGTCGATGGTCGTGTCGCCCCCCGCGCGTGGCGAAGCCCCAGGGGCTTCGGCTTCCGTGCCGCAGCCCGCGAGCCACAGCAGCAGTCCGAGTCCCAGCGTCTGTCGCATTGCGTTCCCCCGCTCCCACATCAGGGAAGGATGATAGCCTTCACGTCCACCTGGAAGGTGTCGTGCAGCTTGCGGATGGCGGCCTGCGCACCCTCGATTTCATCCGCGGAGGCCGGGTCCTTGATGGACACCGGGAACGGCTCCGGCACCTTGCCCAGCGCCGCGATGGCCGCCGCGATCTCCGCCTTCACGCGCGTGTCCAGCGCCGCGTCGCGCTCCTTCACCACGTCCGACATGGACAGGCCCTTCTGCGCGGTCTCCGGGCGGTGGCCCAGGTAGACGTTCTCCACGCTGCGCATGTTGTTGGTGAAGTCAGACAGCGAGTTGAGCGCGAACTGGCTCTCCACCAGGTTCGCGTCCTTCGCGTCGTACGGGTCGGCGATCTTCCCGTTGGCCACCTCGTCCAGGATGACCAGGATGCCGCCCAGCATCTCCTGCGCGCCCGCCTCCACCGTGGGGTACGCCGTGTTGCCAGACCCACCCGCGGTGGCCAGCGTGTCGCGGTACGGCGCCTGGCCGTTCACGCCGGTCGCCCAGGACGCCGCCAGGTTGCCGGACACCGTCTTCAGCTCCGCCGTCAGCGCGAGCAGGTACTCGAACTGGCGCGCGTTGAACTCCTCCGGCTTCTTCACCTGGCCCTCGCCGAAGAGCAGGTACTCCGTCGTGTGGAAGCCCTTCTGCGTCTCCTGCAGGTTGCTCACGTACTGCTGGGACAGCGTGTCGTTGTTGCCGAGCACCGCGTCCAGGTCCGTGCGGTTCACCGGCCAGCTGTCCATCGCCGGGTCCCACCCGTTGCTGTCCACCGGCCCGAACAGGAAGGACTCGCTCTGCTCCCACGGCACGCGCGCGGCGAACCACGCGTCCTGTGCCCCCTTCAACGTCGTCGTGCTCGGGGCGTTCCTCAGCGCCTGCGCCGCCGCGTCCAGCTCAATCATGCGCGTGGCGAGCAGGTTGTACGTGGGCACCACCACGTTGTCGGCGAAGTTCACGACGAGCTGCTGATCCAACGACTCCAGGTTGGTGTCGTCGTCATCGCCACAGGCGCCCAGCAGGAGCGCTCCGCCCACGAGCAGGGAGAGTTTCAGGGAACGGGAGGACATGGGGTGTACCTTCAATGCCTTTCTTTGCGACAGCGTTTGAGACAGTCGGGGATGGCGGATCAGTAGACGAAGCCCGTCGACATCCGGAGCGCGTTCTCAGGCCGGAAGACGGAGCTGCCCATGCGCCGCTGGCTGAAGTCGAGCTTCAGCACGGCGAGCCCCGCGAGCGTGTAGCTGGTGCCCACCGTGTAGACGGTGCGCTCGAAGCGGGGGGTGTCGAACAGCTCGGCGCGGGGCTTGAACTGCGAATCCATGTAGTCGATGCGGACGTAGGGCTCCAACCGGTGGTTCCCGTCGAGCCCCAGCCAGGGCGCGATGTCGTAGCCCAGCTCGCCCCACGCGGAGAGCGCGTTGTCGGACACCGGCGTGCGCAGCACGTTGAGCAGGTTGGACAGACGCGCGTTGCGCGCGGACACCGCCGCGGCGTTGCCCAGGTGGCCGTACATCACCATCGCGTGCGCGCGCCACCGGTTGCGATTCACCGACAGGTGCACGTCCGCGATGAACAGGGGCGCGCTGATGTATCCGCACGGCGCCACCATGTTGGGGTTCGCGTCGTCGCACTGCTTCACCAGGTCCGGCTTGGGCCGGTTGCGCGTGGTGCCGCCGTAGTACGCGGACACGCCGAAGTTGAAGCCCTCGAAGCGCCGCACGTCCGCGCGCAGCACCCCCGCCAGGTCCGACGCGCGCACCAGCTCGAAGCGCTGCTGCAGGCCCGTGGCCACCCACGTATTCGAATTGAAGCCCGTGGAGTCCAGCCCGTTCACCACCTGCCCGGTGAGCCGCACGCCCCAGGGCGTGTCCCATCGCAGCTGCATCCCCATGTCGTTCCACGTGTTGGGGATGATGCGCGTCTCCGCCTCGGAGCGGATGGTGGCCAGGTAGGACGTGGGCAGGTAGTCCGCGAAGAGCGTGCCCACCGCGACGTAGAAGCGGCCCACGGACAGCTCCACGTCCCGGCCCAGCTTCTTCGTCAGGTACAGCTCCTCCACCAGCGCTTCACCGGCCTTCTCCACGTCGGTGTCGAACTCACCGAACTCCTCGTACTCCAGCTCCATCGCCGCGCCCGCGCCGCCGTGCTCGAACTCCACCTCGAACTCGGCCTCGAGCCCGTACTCCGGCAGCCCCGCTTCCAGCTCCAGCACCAGGCGCGTCGTGTCGAACACGAGCCGCGAGTCCTTCTGCGAGCCGTTCGCCCGGTTCTGGTTCTCGCCGTAGTTGAAGTACGCGAACTGGAGGTCCGCGTACGCGTTCACGGACAGGTCCAGCTTCGGCTTGCTGCCTACCGTCAGGACGCGGTCCTTCTCGTTCTCACCGACGCGGCCTTCGTCGGCGCGGGCCGCGGAAGGCATCAGGAACAGGGGGGCGCACAGCAAACTCAGGAGGGGGTTCAAGTGTTGGGGACGCATCGAGCGGCGAGCACCCTACGCTCGGCTTTTTGACTTTGCAAACCATTCTCAACTTCGAGGCAATGAAAAGCCCGCGCTCCCAGCGGGAGGCGGGCCTGGGGCGGGGTCTCAACCCCGCGTCACCACTTGAGATCTTCCTTGCCCTGCGCCTCCAGGGGTTTTTCACCGGGGCGCTTCACTCCGGTCAGCGTCAGACGCACCGCGCCCAGGTCGATGGCGCCCACGGCGGCCAGGGGGAGGCGGCGGTCGTCGTCGGAAATCCACACGTGGATGTCGCGCGTCTGCGACGGCCGGTCGATGCGCACGGCGGTGCCGGCCAGGTGCCAGGCGTCGAACTCGCCCAGGGGCAGCGACACGTGCTCGCGCTCCACCACGGTGGCCGTCATGCGCCACATGCGGCGGATGCCGTACACGTCGAAGCACACCGGCATGTCCTTCTTCAGGGGCAGCTGGCGGATGAGGTAGATGGCGCCCGCGACGTCCAGGCCGTCCTTGTCGTAGGCGTAGTCGAAGTGGCCCTTGGGGCGATCCCCAATCTGGTAGTCCACCTTGACGCTCTTGTCCTGCGCGCTGAAGTCCACGTTCACCTTGCGGCGCTGCTCGTTCTCCACGGCCTCCTCGGTGTAGCGCGAGGGGCGCAGCGTCTTGGGGTGCAGGTAGCTGGTCGCGCTGCCGCGCACGCGGCGCACCTTGGAGAACAGCGTGTTCGTCTGAGCCTCCACCAACACCGGCAGCGAGCCGTTGGCGGGGCGTTGCACGCGCATGGTGAGCTTGCCCGCCTTCGCGCCCATGGCGTCCATGTCGAACTCGAGCAGCTCCCCCGGCTTGAAGGCGAGCGGGGAGCGCAGCACGGGCAGGCCCTGCTCACACGGCTTCACCGCGACCACGGGCTCGTCCGGGGCCGGGGTGGAGGACGCGTCGCCGGTGTTCTCCGCAGTCGCCGCGGGCTTCGCCGGGTCGGAGGGGTCCGTCACCGTCGGGAGCCTGGAGGGACTCAGGATGTTGATGGGACGGGGCTGGGCCTCCTGGGCCTGTCCCGGGATGGCGCCAAGGGCGCTGAAGGCGAGGCAGGCCGCGACGAGGGTGCGCATGGGCTTCATTCTGCTTCCTCCCAGGGGGGAGTGACTACGGGGTTCCCCCGGAAGTCCGACGTCCGGAGCGCTTCGCTTGTTCAGCCGATTTCCGCTTCACGATGCGCTCGGTCACTTCCTTGCGCACCGCTTCCCATTCCGCCGGGTCCCGCGTGATTTCGTACCCGGACTTCGCCAGCCGCTTCGCCGCCGCCTTGGCGAAGGCTCCGTCGCCCAGGGAGGTGAGCAGGCGCAGGTATTCGTAGTCCTCCAGGCCGTCACGGATGTGTTTCAGCCGCAGGGAGACCACGGGTTGATGCTGCGTACCCCCCAGCTTCGCGGGCGTGCCCGGGTAGAAGAGGGTGCCGTCGCCGTTGCCGCCGAACTCGAAGAGGTCCGCCCAGACATCCTTCTTCGTGTTGTAGGCGAAGACGGTGTCGAAATAGAGCTCGCCGTCCACGCCGCTCTCGAAGGCCAGCGGGCCCATGGCGCGGTTGAGCGGGGCAGGGTGGTCCACCATGTACGAGGCCCAATCGCTGTACGCCTTGTCCAGCGCCCTGTCCGGCGGCGGGCCGCCCGTGCAACCATGGGCCATACAGCTCTGGTACCACCACACCTTCGCGCGCGAGCTCAGCTTCGTGCGAGCGGTCGAGGCGTTGGCCACGTTGTGGCACGTCTGCGGGCCTTCGCGCGGGTAGAAACAGTTGATGATGGGCGTGAGGATGTCCACGGAGCCCATGAGCGCGGGATTCAGCGACGTGGTGACGAGCACCGGGATGTCCCCCCCCGCGTCGCGCACGCGCTTGGACTGCGCCTTCACCAGCGGGAAGTCCGCGGGCTTGGGTTCGTCCTTGGCGTAGAAGAAGAGCTGCGCCTTCCAGCCCTTGTCCTCGAAGTGCTTCTGGAAGGCGCGGTAGTACGCGCTCTTCTCCGCGTCCGTGGAGGCCTTGCGGTTGTCACGCACGTCCGCGGTGGTGAAGCGCGCGCCGGAGGGCAGCACGCTTCCGTCCAGGAAGGGTCCCATCTCCGCGTCGTACGCGGTCCAGTCCAGCACCGCGCGGCCGTCCTGGAACTTCACCGGCGGCGGGTCCATGCCCATGCCGTGCGCGCTCACGCGGTGCTCCAGCAGCGCCTTGCCGTACTCGCGCAGGAGCGCCTTCGCCTCCGGAGACTCCGCCGGGATGCCGTGCCCCTTCGCGATGCTGTACAGCGAGATGCCGAAGCTGTTGGGCAGCGACGACGTCGCGGGCAGTTCGAAGGGCTGCACCTCCACGCGGAAGGGAACGGCCGGCAGCTCCTTTCCATCCACCGCCGCGCTCAGGCTCCCCGCATAGGTGCCAGGGGCCTGCTTCGCCGGAACGCAGACCTCCACGTAGACGACCGTCGGATGTCTGGGATTGGCGGGCGCCGACAGGGGCACCAGCGCGTCGGGCCACGGGCCCGTCTTGCCCTCGCCGTTGGAGGGCGTCTTCACGTCCAGGTAGGCCTCGCGCCACGCGTCCACGGTGAGCGGCGCGCCCGGCCCCTTGAGGGCCAGGGGCTTCATCGTCACGCGCGTCACGCCCTGGGGGAGCACCAGCTGCGTGCCCTCGCATTCACCCCGGGCCGCGCTGAGGCGGGCCTCCTTCGCGCCCTTCGGCGTCGCGTCCGGCCGCACCTTCACCAGCGGCGACACCACCTGCACTCCGCCCGGCGCGGCGGAAAGCGCCGCCGCCACTGCCCATGCCCAACCCACGCCCATGCCCCCTGCCTTCCCCTGGTTGGCGGACGACGCTTTTCAGTCGCCCGAGTTGTCCGCCCGGGCCACCGCCACCACGCGGCCCGGCTTGTAGTCCGTCAGCTCCGCCACGACGGTGCCCAGCGCGAAGTCCGCTTCGATTCGCACCGGCACGTGATGCGCATCCGCGCTGAGGTACGCCACCAGGTCGCGCTTGGATTCCAGCTTGCCGCCGAAGTCGGTGTGCACGCGCACGCGGAAGGTGTCTCGCGCTCCCGCGGGCGTCGTCACCGTCTCGCGGCCCTCCACCGTGGCGCTCATGGTGAACTGCTTGCTGCCGGTGAACACCGGGTAGGAGTAGGAGCGGCCCACCACCAGCTCCTGGCCGCGCAGCGCGAACGTCGCGCCCGCCACGTCCATGGTGCCCTCGGGCAGCGTGTGCTCGGACTCGCGCGGCGGGTCGCTCTCCTTCTGCTTGATGACCTTCGCGCCCGCTCCGTCCGCGGAAAGCTGGATGCGCTGGCGGCGGCGCTTGCGGTTCTCCTCCGAGTGCAGGTCGCTTCCCGTCACCCGCTGGCTGCCCGCGTCCCAGTACGACACGAAGCGGCTCTTGAGCGGGTAGACGCCCACCAGGTCGTCCGACTTCGCCATGGACACGATGGGCCACACGCTCTGGCCCCACTGCGTCATGGGCGCGCCCACCGTCACCGTCGCCGTGCCGGCCGTCAGCCCCAGGTAGCGCACCCGGTACTGGGCCTGCTCACCCGGGCCAAACGCCGCGCCGGTGGGCTCCTGGGCATGCGCCAGCGTGGACCCCAAGAGTCCCACCACCGCCGCCGTGAACCCCCACCTGGACAGACTGCGCATCGGGTGTGCTCCCTTGCTTGCAAGTTAGGTGGCCGGCCCGCCCAAGCCAACCGCGCCCCTCAACCGCCCCCGCCACCGGACATTTCCAGGACGGGCGGCCGTGGGACAGCATTCAAAGCCGTCCGGCCGCCCTCCGGACGCGCCTGGGAAAGACTGACAGGGGACGGAAATGGCGGCCCGCAGGGGTACACGCCCGCAAGGGTCGCTGACAAATGGCGGACAGTCCGGCGCGCCTGCCTGGATGCCTGGCAGGGTACCCCCGGACGCAACGCCCGGTGCTAGCGTCCGGGGCCATGGCCAACGACTTCCACTTCGACGACGACGACTTCGCCAAGGACTCGGGCTCCGGCGGCAGCCGCGTGTTGAAGGAGTTCGACTGTCCCGGCTGCAACGCCAACAACCCCGTGGACGAGACGTTCACCGACGGGGACGAGGTGCGCTGCAACTACTGCGGCTGCGAGTACAAGGCGCTCGTCAACCAGGAGGGGCGGGTGCGGTTCCGCGAGCTGTGAGCGGGCTTCAGGCGCGCTCGCCGAAGATGGCGGTGCCCACGCGCACGGCGGTGGCGCCCTCCAGGATGGCCTGCTCGAAGTCGTGCGTGGTGCCCATGGACAGGGCCGTCAGCGCATGCGTCGCCGCCAGCTCGCGCAGCCGGGCGAAGCCCTCGCGCATCCGCGCCACGTCGTCCGTGGGCGGCGGCAGCGCCATCAGCCCCACCACCTGGAGGTTCGGCAGCTCGCGCACCTGCGACAGGAAGCCGCCCAGCGCGTCCGGGGTGAGCCCGTGCTTGGTGTCCTCGCCGCCCAGGTTGAGCTCCACGTAGCAGGGCAGGGGAGGGGAGCCCGCGCGCCGCTTCGACAGCTCCGTGGCGACGTCCAGCCGCTCCAGCGCATGGAAGGCGTGCGCGACGCGGGCCACGTACTTCACCTTGTTCGTCTGCAGCGACCCGATGGCGTGCCAGCGCAGTCCGTCCAGGTCCTTGAGCTCCTCTGCCTTGTCCCGCAGCTCCTGGGCGTAGTTCTCCCCGAAGTCGCGCTGCCCCGCGGCGTACGCCTCGCGGATGAGCGCCGCGGGCTTGAGCTTGGACACGGCCACCAGCGTCACCGACGACTCCGGACGCCCCGCGCTCGCGCAGGCCTTCGCCACGCGCTCGCGCACCCGCGCCAGGTTGTCCGCCACGCTGCTCATCGCTGACCTTCCGTCCAGGGCAGCGGCATGCCCACGCGCTTCAGCAACGCCAGCGTCTCTCCCAGCGGCAGGCCCACGACGTTGGAGTGGCTGCCGTCAATTCCCTGCACCAGGAAACCGCCCTTGCCCTGGATGGCGTAGGCGCCCGCCTTGTCCAGCGGTTCGCCGGTGTCCGCGTACCAGGCAATCTCATCCGGCGAGAGCGTGCGAAAAGTCACCTGCGTGCGAACCACCTGGGCGTCCCGGGCACGGCCGGCCACCGCGATGCCGGTGAAGACCTCATGGATCCGGCCGGACAGCCGGGCGATCATCCGCCGCGCCTCCGCCGCGTCCCGGGGCTTGCCGAGCAGCTCCGACCCCAGGGCCACGGTGGTGTCCGCGGCCAGCACCCATGCGTCCGGGTGTCGGGTGGCGACCGTGCGAGCCTTCTCCACGGCCAGCCGGAGCACGTAGTCCGACGCAATTTCTCCGGCCATCGGCGTTTCATCGATATCCGCCGCCGCCACGGTGAAGCGAAGGCCCAACTGGGCCAATAAATCCTTGCGCCGGGGCGATGCGGAGGCGAGAACGAAGCGTTCGGTTGGATCCATGGGCGGGTGCGGGATGTTTCGCGCTCGCGGGCCTTAGCAGACTTGCGCTCCAGAGGGCACCTCGATGAACCCCGCGGACCTCCTGTCGGCCATGAAGCGGACAGTGGAGCAACTGGCCGCCTACAACGAGATGGCCAAGGCGCTGACCTCCACGTTGGAGCTGCGCGAAGTGCTCGCGCTGGTGATGCAGAAGGTCAGCGCACTGCTCAAACCGCGCAACTGGTCGCTCATCCTCCAGGACGAGCGCAGCGGAAAGCTCTACTTCGAAATCGCCGTGGGGGAGGGCGCCGAAGCGCTCAAGGGCCTCCAGCTCAATCCGGGGGAAGGCATCGCCGGGGCGGTGTTCTCCTCGGGCGTCGCGCGGCTCGTCCACGACGTGGCCGGCGACTCCAGCTTCGCGCCCCGCTTCGATGAGGCCTCCGCCTTCCACACCCGCTCGCTGCTCGCCGTGCCACTGGTGGCTCGCGAGCGCGTGCTGGGCGTGATTGAGCTGGTCAACGGCCCCACCGAGCCCGGCTTCACGCATGACGACCTCACCGCCCTGTCCGCCATCGCGGACTACGCGGCCATCGCCATCGAGAACGCGCGCAACTTCCGCCGCGTCCAGGAGCTCACCATCACGGACGAGCACACCGGCTGCTTCAACGCGCGGCACCTGCGCGCGCAGCTGGAGCAGGAGGTGAAGCGCTCGGCGCGCTTCCGCCACCCGCTGTCGCTCGTGTTCCTGGACCTGGACCACTTCAAGTCCATCAACGACCGGCACGGGCACCTGGTGGGCAGCGCCACGCTCAAGGAGGTGGGGGACCTGCTCATCAGCCTGGGCCGCCACAACCTGGACGCCGTCTTCCGCTACGGCGGCGACGAGTTCGCGGTGATGTTGATTGAGACGGACAAGGAAGGGGCCCAGGTCATCGCCCAGCGCATCTGCGAGGCGTTCCGCGGCCAGCGCTTCCTGCGCGCGCAGGGGCTGGACGTGGCGCTCACCGCGAGCGTCGGGGTGGCCTCCTTCCCGGAGCACGCCACCACTTCCACGGACCTCATCCGCGCGGCGGACTTCGCCATGTACGCGGCCAAGGGCCGGGGCCGGGACCGCATCGCGGTCTCCGAGGCCCCTTCGGCGGAGGGGACCCCGCTGGAGGTCCCCTACGCCCGCTCCGGCGGGTGACTACCCCGCGGCGCCCAACACCGAGTCGATGGCCTCGTTGTTGGTGACGACGTTGCCGCTCTTCTTCAGCGACTTGAGGAAGGACTCCGTCAGCTCGATCTGCTTGGCCTGACGGGCCTGGGTGCGCAGCTCCTCCTTGCGCTTGTCGAAGCCCGCGGTGTCCGGCTTCTCGCGCTCCACCACCTGCGCGACGATGTTCGCCTCGCCCACGGTGAAGACCTCGCCCAGCACCGCCGGACCGCTGGCCTCGAAGGTGGCCTTCACCAGGCCCGGCGCCGGACCCAGGTGCGGCACGGAGTCACCCTGAGCGGTGAAGCTGTCCGTCTCCACGGCCTCCGGCTTCGTCTCCGCCTCGAAGCGCAGCAGCGCGGGCTGCTGGCCGGCGGGGACCGGGAACTGCTCCTTCAGGGACTTGCCGGCCTTCGCCGCCGCCAGGGCCTTCTCGGCCTCCGCCTTCGCCAGCCCCTTCGCCTGCTCCTGCTTGTAGAGGCTGGTGGCGATCTCGCCCTTCACGTCGTCCAGCTTCTTGGCCTGGGCTTCCTTCTTCTCCTCCACCTTCACCAGGTGCACGCCCAGCGCGGACTCCACCGGCTGCGTCACTTCCCCGGCCTTCAGGGAGAACGCCGCGTCGGCCAGCGCCGGGTCCCACGTGGTGCGCTCCACCCAGCCCAGCTCGCCGCCCTTCAGCTTGGTGGCGTCGTCGTCGCTGCTCGCCTTGGCCAGCGTGGCGAAGTCCTTGCCGCCGTCCAGCTCCTTGCGCAGGCCTTCCGCCTTCGCCTTCGCCTGGGCCTTCTGCTCGGGCGTGGCGTCCGGGGCCACCTTCACCAGAATCTGGCGGGCGCGGATCCGCTCCGGCACGTTGTAGACGAAGCTGTTCGCCGCGTAATAGTCGGCGATCTCCTTCTCGTGCGTCTTCTGGAACTCCGCGAGCTTCGCGGGCGTGGGCGCGGGGACCTTGTCCGCGAACATCGTGGGCAGGAAGCGGGCGAACACCAGCTTCGCCTGGTTGCCTTCCTTCTCGTAGCGGGCGCGGACCTCGTCGTCCGACACCACGGCACCCGTGCGCACCACGTCCAGCATCTTCTGGGCGGCCATCTGCCGGCGCAGCTCCTGCTCGTACTCCTGGGGCGTGCGGCGGTAGAAGTCGCGCAGCACCTGCTGGTAGCGGGCGAAGTCGAACGCGCCTTCCTTGCTATGGAAGTCGGTGTTCTCGTGGATGAGCTTGCGAAGCTCCTCATCCGAGGGGCTGATGCCGTGGCGCTCCGCCGACTGGGCGAGCAGCTCCGCGTTCACCAGCCGGTCGAGCACCTGCTTGTCCAGGCCGAACTGGCGGGCCACCGACTCCGGGATGGGGTTGCCCTGCGAACGCAGGAAGTTCATCTGCCGCGACCAGGCCATGCTGAAGTCGCGTACAGGGATCTCCTTGCCATTCACCGTGGCCACCGCGCTGGCGGTGGGCGCCTGGCTGCCCTTGTCCGCGAACCCGTTGCTGCCAGGGCCGAACTGGAGCGTGAACACCACGGCGATGCCGATGATGAACAGGAGGGAGAAGACCTTCCGGGGATTCAAACCGTCCATTGTGGTCACTTCACGGTCGGAAGCGCCCGCGAATCACCTTGCGGAAGGTCTCGCGGCGCCGTGTTGTTGGTAGCCCGGCCGGTGGGGATGCATGAGTGTCAACACCCCCTCATCCGGGCCTTGACTGCCTAGGACAACAGACCGGAAAATGCAAGCGATTCAGCCAGCTTAGCCCGACCCTCTCCCCCTTCCATCCGCGTCCTTCGCCCACCCCGGGAAAGCCCCCGTCCGTGCTGTCTCTTCTCAAGCGGTACCGCCGCTTCCTCCTCGTAGCCGCCCTCCTCCTGTACCCCCTCGGCGCCTTCCTGCTGGGCGGGCGGCGCGGCCGCGACCCGAACTTCGTCGACCGGGGCGTCATCGCGCTCACGGCCCCCGTGCAGCAGGGGCTCACCGCCGGCATCGACGGCGCCGTGGCCGCGGTGCGCAACTACCTGGACCTGCGCGGCGTCCGTCAGGACAATGACGCGCTGCGGCTGGAGAACCTGCAGTTGCGGGCGACGGTGCAGGCCCTGGGCGAAGCCCGCTCGGAGAACGGGCGGCTGCGAAAGCTGCTGGCGTACGCGGAGGCCGTGCCCGGGCCGGAGATTCCGGCGCGGGTGGTGGGCGTCAATCCGGTGGCCAAGCTCCTGTCGGTGCGGATCAGCAGCGGGGAGAAGGACGGGGTGTTCCGGGGCATGTCGGTGGTGACGCCGGACGGGATTGTCGGGCAGGTCATCCGATCCACGGGCGGCTACGCGGACGTGGCGCTGGTGACGGATCCGCAGAGCCGGGTGGCGGTGCGCGTGCAGCGCTCGCGGGCCCGAGGCACGGCGGCGGGCGCGGGCAGCGGCCCCCTGACGCTGGAGAACATGCTGCGCACGGAGGACGTGGAGGACGGCGACCTCATCATCACCTCCGGCACGGACGGCATCTATCCTCCCGGGCTGGTGGTGGGGCGGGTGACGCAGCTGGAGAAGAAGGAGCACGGCATGTTCCAGGGCGCGGACATCACTCCCGCGGTGGACACCAGCCGGCTGGAGGAGGTGTTGGTGGTGGGCAGTCCGTACAGTGAGATGACCGCCACCGGCGGGGCCTCCACGGAGGGCACGCAGAAATGAAGTTCCTGGTGACCGTCATGCTGGCGCTGGTGCTGCTCACGCTGGAGTCCGTGTTCGTCCAACAGGCAGGGCTGGTGCTGGGCCGCGTGGACGTCACGGTGGTGCTGGTGGCCTTCCTCGCGCTCCGGGCGAGCCTCACCGAGGGGGCGTGCTCCGCCTTCGCGGTGGGCTACCTGCTGGACCTGATGAGCGGCCAGCCCACGGGCCTGTTCACGTTCCTCGCGGTGTTCACCTTCCTGGTGGGCCGCCTGGTGGCGTCGTTCGTGGACGTGCGAGGGCCCGTGGCCTTCGCGCTGTTCGCCATGGGCGCGGACCTGGGGCACGCCCTCTTGTCCACGTTCTTCACGTGGCTCACGCTGAAGGACGGCTCCACGGCGCCGCAGCTCTCCGGCATGCCGGTGCAGCTGGCGCTCACGGGCGTGGCGGCCCTGTTGCTCTTCCCGCTGTTCAAGCGGTTTGAAGTGGCGCAGGAGCGCCCGGCGGGGTTGCTCCGTTGACGCCTCCGACCATTGGCAACACCACTCCAGGCCGGGACCTGAAGCGCCGCTTCCTGTGGCTGGGCCTGGCCATGTCGCTGGGCATGGTGGCGCTGGCCATCCAGCTGTACCGGCTCCAGCTCATCCGCCATGAAGAGTACGCCGCCAAGAGCGTGGCGAACTTCGTGAAGGAGGTGCGCCTGCGCGCCGACCGCGGCGTCATCAAGGACGCGCGCGGCACCATCCTGGTGGACAGCCGTCCGTCGTTCGACGCCTTCGTCACTCCGGCTTTCTGCACGGACTGCTTCGAGCAGGTGATTCCCCGCCTGGGCGAGCTGCTCCAGTGGGACCCCGAGCAGCGCAAGAAGATTGAAGACCTGGTCCGCTCGAGCCGCCGCAACGCGCCCTTCCAGCCGGTGCCGGTGCGCGTGGACCTGACGCGCGACGAGTACGACCGGCTCAACGCCCGGCGCGACATCCTGGACGGCGTGGAGGTGGTGCCCGTGCCGCACCGCAACTACCGCGCGGACACGGTGCTGTCGCACGTGCTGGGCTACATGAACGAAATCACCCAGGAGGAGCTGGAGCGCCTCAACGGGGACGGCGCGAAGTACGCGCTGGGCGACTACATCGGCCGGCGCGGCCTGGAGCGCTACTTCGAGTCCAAGCTGCGCGGGCGGGACGGCGTGCGCAAGGAAGTGGTGAACGCGCGCGGCCAGACGATTGAAGAGCTCAACGACAAGCTGGGGGAGAACGCCGTCATTCCTCCCACGGCCGGCAGCAACGTGGTGCTCTCCATCGACATGCGCCTCCAGGAGGAGGCGGAGCGCGCGTTCCCGGGCGTGACGGGCGCGGTGGTGGCCATCGACGTGAACACCGGCTTCATCAAGGCGCTGGTGTCCCGCCCCGGCTTCGACCCCAATCTCCTGACGGGCCGCGTGACGCCGTCACAGATGGCCACGCTGGCGAGGGATCCGCTCCACCCGATGATCAACCGCGTGGCCGCGGAGCACTACAGCCCGGGCTCCACGTTCAAGGTCGTGACGCAGCTGGCGGCCTTCAAGTCCGGGGCGTTCCGGCCGGAGACGGTGGTGCACTGCTCCGGCGGCTACCGGCTGGGCGCGCGCGTGTGGCGCTGCCACAAGGACAGCGGCCACGGGCCCCTGGACGGCCGGGGCGCCATGAAGGCGTCGTGCGACGCGTGGTTCTACAAGGTGGCGGACACCATCGGCCTGGACCCCATCTCGGAGATGGGCAAGTCGCTGGGCCTGGGCCGCCCCACCGGCATCGGCGTGGTGGCGGAGGTGCCGGGCATCATGCCGTCCAGCGCGTACCACGACAAAGCCTCGCCGGGCGGCTACACCAAGGGCATGGCGCTCAACAGCGCCATCGGGCAGGGCGACGACAACGTGACGCCCCTGCAACTGGCGCTCGTCTACGCGGCCGTGGCCAACGGCGGGAAGCTCTACAAGCCGCAGATGGTGCAGCGGCTGGAGAACCTGGACGGGCAGGTGATGGAGGAGTTCAAGCCGGAGGTGGTGTCTCAGACGGACATCAACCCCGCGCACCTGAAGGCCATCGTGGAGGGCCTGGAGGCGGTGGCGCAGGAGCCCGGCGGCACCGCGTACCGCGCGAAGCTCAAGTCGGGCCTGCCCGCGGACTTCCTGGTGGCGGCCAAGACGGGCACCGCGCAGGTGGCGCGCATCGGCGCCGTGCGTCTGAAGACGCACCAGATGAGCTACTTCGAGCGCGACCACGCGTGGTTCGCCGGCTTCGCCCCCGCGAACAAGCCGGAGCTGGCCGTGGTGGTGCTCAACGAGCACGGCGGCCACGGCGGCGTGGACGCGGCGCCCACGGCGCTGGCCGTGATGAAGAAGTACTTCGAATTGAAGGCGCAGGACGCGACGTCACCGCCGCCCCGCGCCAACCAGCCCTACACGCCGTCGCTGCCGCCGGCGCCCAGCCTGGATGAAGCCTCGCTCACCCGCGCGGTGCCGCCGCCCAAGGTGAACCTGCCGGGAGAGCCCATCCAGCCGCCCTCGGAAACCGGAGACGACAGTGCAACTGCGGATTGAGCGCCGGATGATGCCCCACGTGCCGTGGGGGCTCGTCGTGTGCGTGCTGGGCGTGTGCGCGCTGGGCATCTGGAACCTGGCGTCCGCGTCCCGGCCCCCCATGGCGCCGGTGTGGACCAGCCAGGCGCTCTACCTGGGCGTGGGCCTGGGCGCGGTGCTGATGGTGTGCCTGGTGGACTACCGCTGGATCCAGCGGATGGCCTTCCCCATCTACGTGCTCAACATCCTGGCGCTGCTGGCGTTGCGGCTGGTGGGGCATACGGCCAAGGGCGCGGAGAGCTGGTTCGTCATTGGCCCGTTCCGCCTGCAGCCCGCCGAGTTCATGAAGATTGGCGTCGTGCTGATGCTGGCCAAGGTCTACCACGACGACTTCCAGCCCAATCAGCCGTCCTACGGGCTCGTACGGCTGTGGAAGCCGGTGCTGGTGGTGATGGTGCCCTTCACGCTGGTGCTGGTGCAGCCGGACCTGGGCACCGCGCTGATGATCTTCCTGTCCTCCGGCACCGTCATCCTCTTCGGCAAGGTGCGCTGGTACCTGGGCGCCACCATCGTGGCGGGCGTGCTGGTGGGCGGCCTCATCATCTGGAACGACTACGTCCGGGAGATGCCCGAGCCTCGCAGCACCGTCGTGCGCCACTACCTCAAGAAACACCAGAGCCAGCGCATCTCCGGGTGGTTGGACCCGGAAGCGGACCTGCGCGGCAGCGGCTATCACGCCGCGCAATCCAAGATTGCCGTGGGCTCCGGTGGCCTCACCGGCAAGGGCTGGCGTGAGGGAACCCAGACAGGTCTGCGCTTCCTGCCGGAACAGCACACGGATTTCATCTTCTCCGTGTGGGCCGAGGAGCACGGCTTCTTCTCTTGTCTCCTGTTGCTCGTGCTCTACGGCGGCATCTTCATTCTCGGGCTGGGCGTGGGATTCAGTGCACGAGACCGTTTTGGAGCGTTCGTCGCGGTGGGGGTGGTGGCCACACTTTTCTGGCAGGTGTTCGAAAACATCGGCATGGTCATTGGCCTGTTGCCGGTGACGGGCATCACGCTGCCCCTCATGAGCTACGGCGGCTCCTCGATGCTGTCGGTGATGTTGTGCATCGGGCTGCTGGTGAACATCAGCATGCGCCGTCACATGTTCTGACGGCCGCGGAGGCTTCCGATGGTGGTGCAGAGGAAGGGTGTGACGACGGCGAAGGCCGGCACGGCGGTCCGCGGGCCGGAGGACACGCAGGCACCCCGGCCGTTGGTTCCGCCGGTGGGCACTTCACGCAACGTGCCCCTGCCCGGCGCGGTGCCCCGCATCGAAATGAACCAGGGGGAGCCGGAGCACCGGCACTTCCCGCGCGCGCAGCTGGCCACGCACTTCGACCTCTGGATGGAGGACGACGCGGGCGGCCGGCGCTTCTCCGCCGGGCTCACGTCCGTGAACGTGAGCGTCAGCGGTGCCTTCCTCGCGAGCACCTTCTTCCTGCCCATGGGCTCGGTGGTGCGCGCGCGCTTCGCGCTGGAGGAGGGGGCCGCCCCCGTGGAGGCTCGCGCGGAGATTGTGCGGGAGGAGCGTGGCCCGGAGGAGGAGGGCCGCAGCGGGTTCGCCCTGCGCTTCCTGGACTTCTCAGGTCAGACGGAGGTGGCGCTCGCCCGGCTCTTCCTGGGCATGCGCCTGAGGGCCTTCACGGAGGACTACCTCAAGTCCCAGCGCGCCCGCTCCCTGCCCAATGAGCTGGAGCGGGTCATCGACGTGATGGCGGCCTGGGAGCTGCTCAAGGCCACCACGCCCGGAGACCCCTGGCGCGGCGAGTAGGGCCCCGGTACGGGGGTCAGGCGGGCTTGCCGGTGGCGATCTGCCTGCGGCGCTCGGCCTGGTAGTGCGCGGAACACAGGCCCTTGGAGCGCTGCTCGCGAGTGCAACCACTCACCGTGCAGCGGCGGTCCATGGGCACCGGCCCGCCCGCCACCGTCTTGGGGGGACGGCCGCGGCGGCGACCCGCCATCACCGCGCCATTGCCCGGCGACGCCGTGACGGCGCCCATGCTCGGCATTCCCGTGTTCAGCGCGCGCAGCATGCCGCGGCCGATGGCATCACCCAGGGCCTCCGCCCACGACGTCAGGGCAGGGGTCAGCGGTGCTTGCGAGGTCAATTCTTTGCGAAGGCGTGCCATGAAAACTCCTGTAGAAACTCGCCAATCAAGACAGGCGTGTACTCGCGACTTCTGTCTGTTGTGGCGAACTCTGTCAACAAGACATGTTGGGGTCGTGTTTGACTCGTAATGCAATTTCAATGTCTGTTGAACAAAACACGACGGGAGGATCGCCCAGCCGTCCCTGTCGGGCGTTTGTCTCAAGGGCAGAGAAATGTCTGCGTCAGGGGGCAACCTGCACCCGGTACGTGAAAGCCCTTAGCGTCGCGGTGAGTTGTCTTTCTACAGACATATCGAACCGCCAGGCATGTCACGCCGGGGTGTCTGGTTGGGAGCCCAGACGCAGCGTCCCCTCTCACCGGGCGCGGAGTCTGGCGGTGAGAGCCAGCGGCGCCGTGGGTGGGAGGGGACGAAGGAGACGGCCGCGAAGCGCGGGCCCGTCACCGGGAACACACGGACTTAGAGACTCTTCCGGATCGCGTCCTCGATGCGCGACTTCGGCACCGCGCCGACAATCTGCTCCACGACCTTGCCGCCCTTGAAGAGCAACAGGGTGGGGATGGAGCGGATGCCAAACTGCTGAGGCGTGTCCTGGTTCGCGTCGATGTCCATCTTCGCGAACGTCACCTGGCCCTTGTACTGGGCGGACAGCGCCTCCACGGAGGGCGCGATGGCGCGGCAGGGAGCGCACCAGGTGGCCCAGAAGTCCACGAGCACGGGTTGTTGAGAATCCAGGACCTGCTTCTGGAAGTCCGAATCACTGATGTTGATCACGTCGCCAGCCATGTCGTCACCTCGTGTCTACTGCTTGAGTAGGATACGTCCTGAGCTTCGCGTCCGGCGGGTGCCAGGGGGGCGGGAAGGCCGGGCCGCTTCCGGTGGAACGGATGCCGCATCTGGCCGGAGGTTGCACCCCATTTCCAGGCCCGCCGGACATGAGGGTGGTGTAGTCTGTGGGGCGTGACGAAGCTCTTCCTGTCCCAGGCCCAGCTCGAGGAGTGGGCGCTGGAGGACAAAGCAGACCTGCGCGAGGGCCGCCTGGTGGTCGCCGCCGAAGGCGGGAGCACCTGGCCGCTCACACCCGCTGTCCACGTGGTGCAGCTGGTGTCCGGGGAGGACACGCACCAACTGGTATCCCGGGTGAAGACCGAGGAGCAGCTCGGCCGGCTGGGCGCCGAGCAGATGGCCGACTCCATCCTGGTCGGGGACTCCGCGTACGAAGTCGTTCCGGGTTATGTCGCGGAGGTGGGGGCGCCCGCCCCCGAGCGCAAGCCCAATTCGGAGACCGACCTGCTGGCGGCCTTCATTCTCAATAAAATGTAAAACGGGCTGAGGCAGGACTGAATGCCTCCTCGGCCGGGGTTATGAGCCTGCCGCCATGAGCCATACGCTCGTCTCGCTCGCCTGCCACGCCTACGGCCTGGCCGCGCTCGTCTACCTCGCCTTCCTGGTCCGCCAGTCCCAGGTGCTCGCCGTCACCGGCCGGGTGCTGGTGGGGACCGGGCTGCTGATGCATTGCGTTGCGCTCATGGGCCTTCTGAGCGCGCAGGGGGGCCGGTTGGTGGGCCCCGCGCAGGGCATGTCCACCTTCGCCTTCCTGCTGCTGGCGCTCTTCCTGGCGCTGGATGTGCGCTACCGCAAGCCCGTCATTGGCGCGTTCCTCACGCCGCTGGCGGTGGCGGTGCTGCTCATCGGGATGCTGTTGCACGGCGGGTCCACGCCGCTGCCGGACGCGGTGCGCCAGCCGCTGTTGCCGGTGCATGTCACCATCGCGCTTCTGGGCATGACGGCCTTCGGCGTGGCGGCGGGGGTGGGCGTCATGTACCTGCTGATGGAGCGGGAGGTGAAGGCCAAGCACTTCGGGCTGCTCTTCTCCCGGCTGCCGTCCCTGGAGTTCCTGGACACGCTCAACCGGCGGCTCGTGGTGTGGGGGTTCATCGCGCTGTCGCTCACGCTGGCGACCGGCGCCCTGTTCACCACCACGCTGCGGGGGCTCGCCTGGGCGCTCGAAGCCAAGCACGTGGCGACGTTCGTCGCCTGGGGCGTGTTCGCCGCGCTCGTCAACGCGCGCATCTTCGCCGGCTGGCGTGGCCGGCGGGTGGCGCTGCTCACCATGGCCGGCTTCTGCCTGGTGCTGGTCTCCTTCCTGTCGTCCTACGACCTGTCCGCCGCTGGCCCGGGGATGCCGTAGCCATGGAAATCATCTGTATCGGCGTGTCACACCGCACCGCGCCCCTGGGTGTCCGCGAGCGGCTGGCATTGCCTGAAGCCCGGCAGTCGGAAGTGTTGCAGCGGCTGGCGCAATCGCCCGTGGAGGCGCTCTGGGTGTCCACGTGCAACCGCGTGGAGGTGTACCTGGCGGCCCCCAGCGCGGAGTTGGCGCGGGAGCGCGCGCGGGAGACGCTGCACTCGCTGGGCGGCGCGGAGGCGTTGGAGCACCTGTACGAGCACCAGGGCGAGGCGGCGCTCGTGCACCTGTTCCGCGTGGCGTCCAGCCTGGACTCCATGGTGCTGGGCGAGGCGCAGATTCTTGGGCAGGTGAAGGACGCCTTCGAGCGCGGTCAGGGCGCGGGCGCGGTGCGCGGTGAGTTGACACGTGCGTGCGCGGCGGCGTTCGGTTGCGCCAAGCGCGTGCGCACGGAGACGGCGGTGGGTCGCGCGGCGACGTCCATGGCGTCCGCGGCCGTGCAGCTGGCGAGCAAGGTGTTCGACGGGCTCAAGGACAAGACCGTGCTGGTGGTGGGCGCGGGAGAGATGGGTGAGCTGGCGGCGCGGCACCTGAAGAACGCGGGCGCCGGGAAGCTCATCGTGACCAACCGCACGCTCGCCCGCGCGGAGGCGCTGGTGGCGGAGGTGGGCGGTGTGGCGAAGCCCTACGAGGAGCTCTTCACGCTGCTCGGCGCCGCGGACGTGGTGGTGACGAGCACCGCGTCGCCGGTGCCCATCTTCACGCGCGAAAATGTCGGCGCGCTGGGCAAGGCGCGCAAGGGACGGCCGCTGTTCATGGTGGACCTGGCGGTGCCGCGAGACATCGACCCGGCGGTGGGGACGCTGGACTGGGTGCACGCGTACGACGTGGATGACATCCAGAAGTTCGTCGCGGACAACACCGCCGCGCGCGCGGAAGAGGCGCACAAGGCGGGCGGGCTGGTGGCGCAGGAGGTGGCGCGCTTCGCCCGGGAGCGCGCGCTGCGCGACGGCATGCCCGTGCTGGCGCGCCTGCGTCAGCGCGCGGAGGCCATTGCCCGCGCGGAGGTGGAGCGCACGCTGCTGGGCCTGGGCGACGGCCTCACCGACAAGCAGAAGAAGAGCATCGAGGCCATGGGGCGAGCCATCGTGAACAAGCTGTTGCATGAGCCCACCGCGCGCCTGCGCGCGGTGGGCCCGCAGGGTGAGGGCAACCGGTTGGCTGGCGCCGCCGCGGAGCTGTTCGGCCTCACGGAGGCGGAGGCCGCCGCCATCGCTCCGGAAGAATCCGCCGCACCTCCACAGGAGGCGCGCAACACCGTGGTGGCCACCGGGAGCCGGCGATGAAGGCGATGAAGACGGTGCGCATCGCGACGCGGGAGAGCCCGCTGGCGCTGTGGCAGGCGAATCACGTGGCCTCGCTCCTCACCGAGCGCAACCCCGGCCTGGAGGTCACCCTGGTGAAGATGATCACCGAGGGCGACCGCTTCCTGTCCGCGCCGCTGTCCGCGGTGGGCGGCAAGGGCCTGTTCGTGAAGGAGATTGAGCAGGCCCTGCTCGACGGCCGCGCGGACGTGGCGGTGCACAGCCTCAAGGACATGACGTCGGTGTTCCCGGAGGGGCTCATCCTGGCGGCGGTGCCGGCGCGCGAGGACCCGCGCGACGCATTCTGCAGCCCGGACGGGCACACGCTGGCGATGCTGCCCGCGGGCGCGAAGGTGGGCACGTCGTCGCTGCGGCGCAGCTGCATCCTGCGCGCGCGCCGGCCGGACCTGGAGATCGTCTCCCTGCGCGGCAACGTGCAGACGCGCCTGCAGAAGACGCGCGATTTGCAGCTCGCGGGCGCCATGCTGGCGGCGGCGGGGCTCAAGCGCCTGGGATTGGACCACCACATCACCCAGGTGGTGCCGGTGGCGGAGAGCCTGCCGGCGGTGGGGCAGGGCGTGTTGGCCATCCAGTGCCGCGAGGCGGACGCGGACGTGCGCGCGCTGCTCGCCCCCCTGGAAGACGCCCTCACGCGCAACGCCGTGCGGGCCGAGCGCGCCTTCCTGGCGAAGCTGGAGGGCGGCTGCACCGTGCCGCTCGCCGGCCACGCCACGGTGGAGGACGGCCAGGTGTACCTGCGCGGATTGGTGGGCCGGCCGGACGGTTCGCTGGTGGTGCGGGGCGAGGTGAAGGGGCCCGTACCGGAAGCGGAGCGGCTGGGCGAATCGCTCGCGGACGAGCTCCTTTCGCGCGGGGCGGGAGACATCCTGCGCGATTTCGGCCGCCGCGAAGGCGCGTCCCGCGCCTAGAGTGCCAGCCCGTGGACCGGCGACTGGATGGCATCCGAATCTTGGTGACGCGCCCCCGTGAGCGGGCAGAGGAGCTGTGCTTCCTCCTGGAGGACGAGGGCGCGGAGGTCCTCAGCCTGCCGCTGTTGGAGCTGCATCCGCCGGAGGACCCGCGCCCGCTCGCGTCCGCCGCGGAGCACGTGCAGCGCTACCACTGGGTGGTGTTCGCCAGCCCCTCCGCCGTGGAGTCCTTCCTGGAGGCCCTGCGGCTCGCCGGCACGTTGGACCGGCTGTCCCGCGTGAAGCTGGCCGCCGTGGGGCCGCGCACCGCGAGGGCCGTGGAGGGCTTTGGCCTGAAGGTGGAGGCAGAACCCCACGAGGGCACCGGCGCGGCGCTCTTCACCGCCCTGCGCGACGTGCTGGGGCCGGAGGACGACGTGCTCCTGCCCGCGGCGGAGGAGGGGCGGCGGGAGTTGGAGGACGGCCTGCGCGACCTGGGCGTGCGTGTCACGCGCGTGACGGCCTATCGCAGCGCGCCGGCCGCCGTCGACCCGGAGGCGCTCGCCCAGCTGGCAGCGTCCCCGCCCCAGGTGGTGCTCTTCGCCTCGCCGCGCACCGCGGAGGCCTTCGTGGAGGGGGTGGGCCGTGAGCCGCTGGCCTCCGCGAAGGTGGTGGCCATTGGCCCCACCACGGCGACCGCGCTGACGCAGCTGGGAATCCCCGTGGCCGCCGTGGCCGAGCGTCCCACGCCCGAAGCGCTGGTGGATGCCACCGTTCGCGCCGTTCACGGGTAGACTGCGCGCCCGGTGACGTCCGGGCGCCCAGTCGGAGCGCCCCGTGCGGACGTGACGTGACGAGGTGCGGGTGATGATGCGTGGGACGCAGCGGAGTGTCTTCCTCCTTGGACTGCTGGCGCTGGCCACGACGGCGCAGGCCCAGGGGGGCTACCAGTTCCTGGATCACTGGGTGCTCAACAACAGCCAGGACCCGTTCCCGTACTACGTGGACGCGCGCAACAACCAGCCGGCGGGCAATGACATCTCGCTGGTGGAAGACGCGGTGAAGAAGTCCTTCCAGGCCTGGCAGGACGTGGACTGCGCGTGGCCCGCCTTCACGTACAAGGGCCGCTCCACCATCGTCCCCATCCCGGACGTGAACGATCGGCTGGACGGCTTCAGCGTCGCCGCCATCTGGGTCACCGACCCGCTCAGCACCCAGTACAAGGACGTGCTCAACGAGACGAGCGTGTCCGTCGCGGTGCCTCTGAGCCACGGCGGCAACGTCTACCAGTGCGACATCTTCCTCAACGCCGTGCGCTACAAGTTCACCTCGTTCACCCCCACGCCCGCGGGCTTCATGGACATCCAGACGGCGGTGATGCGCGAGGTGGGCCACTGCCTGGGCCTGGGCAGCACGTATGAGTACCCGGACTCGGTGATGTACTTCGCGCAGGAGACGGGCGTGCAGCGGCGCACCCTGTCGTCCTATGACCGGGGCGCGTTCTGCCAGCGCTACCCGCAGACGGGAGCGGTGGGCTCGCCCTGTGACACCACCGCGTGCTCCGCGGGGCTCACCTGTGTCACGACCCAGTCCACCACCAGCGGCAACTCGATGAAGATCTGCTCCAAGGCGTGCCCGTCCGGTGCGCCCGGAGCCTGCCCGGACCCCTACCAGTGCCGCGCGTCCACGCTCATCGCCGGCTCGCAGTTCGCCTGTCTGCCGGAGGCGATTGGCACGGGCACCAAGGTGGGCAACCCCTGCGCCAGCGCCTCCTCGTGCGGCGCGGCGGATTCGCGCTGCCTCACGGACGCGGACAAGACCCCCGCCTTCCCGGCCTGGAAGGACGGCTACTGCACGGAGTCCTGCGTCGCCAACGCGGACTGCCCCACCGGCTCCACGTGCGCATCCGTGGGCTCCGTGGGCAAGCGCTGTCTGAAGAACTGCCGCCCGGGAAAGGGTGACTGTCGCGACGGCTATACCTGCAACACGCTGCCCAACGGCGGGGGCGACGTGTGCGTCGCCGACTGCTCCACCAACAACGACTGTGGCTCCAACTACGCCTGCCGCTCGTGCGACCACGCCTGCGTGCAGCAGCTGACGGGCACGCGCAGCGTTGGCGACCCGTGCCTCCAGGATTCGGAGTGCGGCTTCAACCAGCAGTGCCTGAAGCTCAACGGCAACCCGCAGGGCGTGTGCGCGGAGCCGTGCTCGGTGGCCGCCTGCACGTGCGGCCCCGGCAGCACCTGCCGCTCGGCGGGCACCGGCGAGGACCGCTTCTGCTTCCGCGACTGCGGCACGGGCACCTGCTCCTCGCCGCTCCAGTGCGTGCCGTTCCAGGAGGGGACCGCCTGCATCGCCCCCTGCCGCACCAACCAGGACTGCCCCAACGGCCTGTACTGCGGCAATGGCGGCCAGTGCTACGACCCGTACGTGAAGACGGACGGCGGCACCTGCACCCTGTGCAGTGACGGTGGCACGCCGCCGCCCCCTCCGTTGGACGGCGGCACGGGCGGAACGAACAACGACCCCGGCGGTTGCGGCTGCCAGAGCGGCCCCTCCTCCGCGGCATTCCTCGTGGGGCTCGGGGTGTTGCTCCTGGCCACCCGCAGAAGGAGGAACGTGTGACCCAGGCGCCTCCCCCCGGAAGCAGCGGCCCCTCGCGCGGCGCCACGGATTTCACTCTCGGCTTCGTCCTGGAGGCCCTGGTCGCCCAGCGCCTGCTGACACCACAGCAGGCGCAGGAGGTGCTGGCGCGAGAGCCCGCCGCGCGCGCCCGCGTCATCAAGGCGCAGGCCGGAACGGGCAAGGACGCGGCACGCTATGACGTGTCACCCGTGGAGCTGGTCGCGGCCTTCCAGATTCCGGCGCCGGGGGGGCGTGGCGTGCTGGACGAGGACCGCGTCACGGAGGCCGCCGCGCGCGCCGCGGGGCTGGCCTACCGGAAGTTGGATCCGCTGAAGATGGACATGGCGCTGGCCACCCGCACGGTGTCCCGGCCCTACGCGCAGAAGCACGTGCTGCTGCCCCTGGAGCGCACCGAACAGGGGCGGCTGCGCGTGGCGGTGGCCAACCCCTTCGACCGCGAGCTCTTCGAGTCCTTCCACCGGCTCACCGGCGAGCCGGTGGAGCCCGTGCTGTCCGCGAAGACGGACATCCTCCGCTCCATCGCGGACATCTACGGCTTCAAGAAGACGCTGGCCCAGGCCGCGGACGACTTCAGTGGCGCGAACGCGCAGATCGCCAACTTCGAGCAGCTGGTGTCGCTCAGCGGCACGCAGGAGCTGGAGGCGTCCGACCGGCCGGTGGTGCAGGCGGTGGACTACCTGCTGCGCTACGCGTTCGACAATCGCGCGTCGGACATCCACATCGAACCGAAGCGGGCCACCGCCGTGGTGCGCCTGCGCATCGACGGTGTGCTGCACCCCGTCTACACGCTGCCCGCGCAGGTGCACCCGCCCATCGTGTCGCGCGTGAAGATGCTGTCGCGCATCGACATCTCAGAGAAGCGCCGCCCCCAGGACGGCCGCATCAAGACGGAGCGCGACGGCCGCGAGGTGGAGCTCCGCGTCTCCACGCTGCCCACCGCGTTCGGCGAGAAGGTGGTCATCCGTATTTTCGACCCGGAGACGCTGGTGCAGGACATCGCCCAGCTGGGTTTCGATCCGGACGAGAAGGGCCACTTCGAGTCGTGGATTGATCAACCCCACGGCCTCATCCTGGTGACGGGCCCCACGGGCAGCGGCAAGACGACGACGCTCTACTCCGCGCTCAAGGCGGTGGCGGGGCCGGACGTCAACGTCACCACGATTGAAGACCCCATCGAAATGGTGTGGGACACCTTCAACCAGGTGCAGGTGCAGCCCAAGGTGGGCCTGGATTTCGCGGGGGCGCTGCGCCACATCCTGCGCCAGGACCCGGACGTCATCATGGTGGGCGAAATCCGCGACGCGGAGACGGCGGAGAACGCGATTCAAGCCGCGCTCACCGGCCACCTGGTGCTCTCCACGCTGCACACCAACGACGCGCTGGGCGCGGTGGCGCGCATGAAGGACCTGGGCGTGCCGGCCTTCCTCCTCGCTCAGAGCCTGCTGGGGGTCATGGCCCAGCGCCTGCTGCGCCGCGTCTGCGTGCACTGCGCGGAGGACGCGGTGCTCACGCCGGACGAACTGCTGGCACTCGATGCGCCGCTGCCGCTGTTGCCCGGCGGCGTGAAGCTGTCCAAGGGCGCGGGGTGCGTGCGCTGCCGCGGCACAGGCTTCTCCGGCCGCACCGGCGTCTTCGAAATCGTCTCCACGAACCGGGAGGTGCGTGAGCTCATCGCCCGCGAGGCGCCCTACGAGCACCTGGTACAGGCGGCGCGCCGCGGTGGCATGCGCACGCTGCGCGAGGCCGCCGTGCGCAAGCTGGCGCAGGGCCTCACCGCCTTCGACGAGGTGGTGCGGATGACGTCCGCCTTCTAGAAACACGAAGGGCCCGCCGTGATGCACGGCGGGCCCTGCGAAGCTGCCCGAAGAGGGCAGGGCGGCCTAGAAGCGCGCCTGCAGCAGCGTGTTGAAGCCCAGCGCGTGCGGCTTCTCGAAGTTCGGCTGCGCGATGCCCGTCACGTCGTCCTCGAACGTGGTCCGGTTGGTGTCGTACGTGTAGTAGACCTCACCCACGGCCGCGACCGTCTCCGACAGGTCCCACCGGAAGGTGGCCTTCGCGGACCAGATGAGCTCCGCCTCGCAGGCGCTGGTGCCACCGCAGGTGCTGGGCAGGATGCTCAGCTGGTTGGCGTCACGCACCACGACCGTGCGCGTCCCGGTGAGGCTGGGGGGCGGGTTGCTGCCGCCCACGAGCGGAACCGGGCTGCGGAAGGACGCCGGCTGCTGCGCGCCGATGATGAAGCCCGGCGTCAGGTGCAGCTTCTCGATGTTGTAGTCCACGCCCAGCGCGCCGAAGACTTCAGGCTTCAGGACCGTGCCCGTGGGGAAGTCCTGGAACGGGGGGAAGCCCGGCACGTCGAACTGGATGAAGGACAGGCTGCGCACCAGCGCCAGCGCGTTGAAGCGGAACCGGTTCAGCTTCGCGCGGCCCTGGAAGGCGAGCGCCACGGCCCCCTGGGGCTTGGTGGCGCCGAACTTGTCCGGGTCCTGCAGGGTCTGCGTGAGGTAGCTGCCCTCCAGCGACAAGGAGTACGACAGGCCACCCGGGTACGTCTCCGGCGCGAAGAAGCGCTGGTAGATTTCCGGGTCGTTCTTGTAGAGCCGGAAGTCCACGCTCGTGCCCACCGGCACGCCCACGTGGTAGACGACCTGCCCGGACACGCCGGCCGAGTTGACGCCCGCCTCGATGGACTGGTTCGCCAGACCCGGGACGATGCCCTTCTGGAAGTAGCCGCCGCCGGCCTCCACGCGCAGCGTCTCCAGGATGTCCCAGCCCGCGCCGGCCATCACGCCGTAGAGCGTTTCCTGCTCCAGGATGAGGTCGTTGAGCACCAGCGCCGTCTTGCCGCCCACGTACGCGTACCAGCGGTCGCGCGTCACCTGGAACTTGGCGCCCGGCACACCCGCCGCGGACGCGCGGTTGGTGAAGATGGAGCTGCCGCCCCAGGAGATGCGGTACGCATAGCCCAGACGGAAGCGGTCCGCGGACACCGGGAAGCCGGTGAGCGAGATGCCTTCCTTCTCACCCCAGCCCGGCGGCTGGTAGTTCAGGCGCACGTAGCTGGAGTTGTCGAGGATGTCGACACCGCCAGACGGGCGCTCCAGCACCAGCAGCGTGAGGGCCGCCTCCGTCGTGAGGCCCTCGAAGAACGCCGGCATGCGCTTGTAGAGCACGACGTTCGACAGCGACTCGAAGCCGGAGAACCGGGTGTTGAAGTTGTCGTAGAACTGCGTGTTCTGGTTGCCCGCGCCAAAGCGCGCGTTCGGGCTGTTGGGAGTGGTCTCTCCCGCGCCCGCCAGCACGTTGTCGTCCGCGAAGACGAACGACAAACGGGTGTCCACGAAGTCCCCGGCCCAAGCGGGCGCGGAAAGGGTTGTCAGGCCCGCCAGGGCCAGCGTCTGCAACGTTTTCAAATTCCCTCCAGGAAGCGGTCCGGGGGAGACCGCTCCTCCCAGCGCCCCGGCTTACCGCCGGGGCGCGCAATGCGACTGCTCAAATCAAAGGTGAATGGCGACTACGGGCACGGCTTGATGGGCTTCGGGCACTCCATCCCGGGCCCGGGGTAGCAGCACAGGTCGTCCTGGTCTCTCGGCAGGACGTTCCAGCGCGGACGCGCCGGACCCACGTGCTTCAGGTGACCCACGACGTCGAAGGTGGCCGCGCGCAGCTGCTTGCACTGGAGCGCCTTCGCCGCGTCGGCATCGTTCTCGTTGCAGTCCGGGTTGAGGTCCGGCACCGCGTCCTTGATCTGCAGGCTGATGCGCGAGCGCGTGTCCGGAGCGACCTTGCACGCGGCGTTGGCCGTGGCGGCGGCGTCGCGCACCAGCGCGACCGTCACCTCGGAGCCCTTCAGGGTGTACTCGAAGCGGGTGTTGGCCGCGATGAGCGTGTCCGTCTGGTCCGCCGTCACGCTCACCGGGCCGAAGCGCGCGTGCACCGGCTGGGTGCAGATGATGTTCATCCGGTAGCCCTGGGGCAGCGACTTGTCCGGCCGCACGGGCGTGGTGCCCACGTTGACGTTCATGATGCGGTTGGGGACGGACTCGTCCATGCCCATGGACGCGGGACCGGTGGCGTTCATCTCCACCACGAACTGACCGAAGCTCGTGTACGTCGTCTTCTCCGCGCAGATGGTGCCGGCGTACTCGCCAATGCCCAGCGTGCAGTCGATGACGCACTGGCGCTCCGGGAGATCCGGATCATCCGGCGGCTCCTCGAAGCAGTTCTGCCAGGTGCGCGACGCGCTGCTGCCCACCGGGCAGAACATGGGCATGTCGTTGTTGCCGTTGGCGTCGCAGTTGCGGAACACCTTGGGGAACTTCACCCGGCGCAGCTTCACCAGCGAAGACTCCAGGCTCTCCATCTTGTAGTTCTTGTAGCTGTAGCCGCACAGGATGTCGTCCAGGTACGGCGAACCGCTGTAGCCGCACAGCCGGCCGTTGATCTCCACGGGCGGCACCTGGGCCAGGTACTTGTTCCACTGGTCCTGCGGCAACAGGCGCACGTTCTCCCGCAGCGTCCAGGCGGGGAAGCTCATCTGCGTGGTGTTGGTGAACTCCGCCACCGTGCCGGACAGCGTCCAGAGCAGGTCGCCGGAGTCCAGCCCTTCCGGGAAGGAGTAGTTGTAGATGTAGATGCTGTTGAAGCGGCCCGGGTTGAAGCCATCCGGCTCCGCGGTCTGGACGTTCGCGCCCGTGACGCTCTTCTCCAGCACGCGGCAGGCCGTCATGTCCGTGACGTAGAAGCCGCTGGAGTCCGTGCCCGTCACCAGCAGCATCATCTGCTTGCCGTTGTTGGGGTCGGACGGGTCGCAGTTCTGCGTCAGCGGCTCGCCGGACTCCGGATTGCGGCCCACGCGCATGAACTGCTTGATGAAGACGCTCGTCTCCGAGCCGCCCTCGGGCAGGTTGATGGTGGCCAGGGAGGGCTCCTCGAACCGGATGCCGTGGGACAGGCCGGTCGCGAGGGTGCGCGTGGCCGGCTCCTGGGGCAGCTGGGAAAGGTCGCCCACGACGCCGCCGTCCGCGTAGACCAGCTCCAGGTCCTGGTCCTGCACCCAGACGTGCGTCTCGCCGTACAGGTGGGCCACGCGCACGGTGCCGGTGCCCTTGCCGTTGGTGAGCTGCGTCCAGCGCTGGCCGTACTCACCGGTGAGGTCGCCCGGGATGACCCGGAAGGACACCGGCCCGTTGAAGGTCGTCATCTCCCCACCGGTGCCGTCCAGCGCGGTGATGGACAGACCGATGTCCACGTCCGACCGGGGCAGGGTGTAGGGGCAGTCCGTGGTGCCACGCACCTCGGGCGGCACCGCGGCCTGGTCGTTGCCGTACTTCCCGGCGCAGGCGTTCACCACCGGCAGCAGCGTCGCGGCGGAACCCCCGGTGGTGATGCTCGTCACCTCCACGCGGAAGGACGTGAGTCCGGTGGGCTCCTCGGACTCCTTCGTGTAGCAGCCGGCCGCCAGGGCCAGCGTGGACAGCAGGAAGAGTCGCTTCATTACTTCACCCTCCGCCCGATGCGGCCATCCTCGATGGCGCTCGCGATGGGCATGGCTGTGGGCTTCTCACAGAATGAACGCAGCTGGCTCGTCACGTTGCCGCACGTGGGGTTGTTCCCCGTCAGCAGGTCCCGGCAGGTGCAGCGGCCGGTGTAGGGGCCTTGCGGCAGCGCGCACTGCTCCAGGGCCGCCTGCTTCGTCGTGTCCGCCAGGCCGCACCGGGCCATGGCCGCCGGCTGCTCCTGGGCGTTGTCGGTCACCTTGAGCAGGTCCCGGCACGAGCAGCTGCCCACGGTCTTGTCGAGCCCTTCCTCGAAGGCCTTGGACACCTTGCAGGAGTTCAGCGTCTTCTCGTCCACCGTCCACTTGCCGCCGACCAGCGAGCCGCAGCGCGTGCCGTTGCTGGACGTCTCCCGGCCGTTGAGCAGGTCGTCGCAGTTGCAGAAGCCCTGCATGTAGCCGATGAGCGAGTCGCGCAGGCTGATGCCCGTCTCGATGCGCGTGGTGTTGCGCTTGAGCACCGTGAAGCCGGAGCCGCCCTTGGCGATGTAGTCGTTCACCGCGACCTTGTACGTGCCGTTGGTGTCCAGCGGCCGGCCGTTGATCTCGATGTTGATGCCCGGGTGCGCCCAGCAGCGCGAACCCGCGGTGTCCTCCAGGCACTGCCAGGGCGCGTGGCCCTCGCGGTTCTCCTGGGGGCAGGCGGTGGCCACCGTGGCCGGGGTGCACGCGACGCGCAGGTCGTTGAGCTGCACCTGGGCACAGTCCATGGTGAAGCGGGCGCCGGAGACCTGCGCCTGGCTCACGCACCCGCGCTCCGCGGAGCGCTCGGTGACGAAGTCGAACATCTCCTGCATCTCCGCGCCGGACAGGTACATGATGTTGATGGTGTTCTCGAAGGGGAACACGTTGAACATCGCCTCCTGCGTCACCACGCCCGCGTAGAGGTTGTCGCGGATGCCCAGGGAGTTGGTGAGCGCCATCTCCGCCTCCACGCGGTTGCGCTTGCGCATGGAGTCCGCGGCGATGTTGCCCAGCGGCGAGTCACCGCCGTTGGAGTTGTTGCGCCGCTGCACGTCCAGGGGGGCGTAGGAGAAGATGGAGGTGAGCTGCAGCTTCACGTCCATGCCCAGCAGGTACGGGATGAGCAGGTCCGTCACCTGCGCGTCCTCCTGACGGCCGCACTCGGCGATGGCCTCGCGCACGCCCGGCGCGTTGATGAACTCGCCCGGGTCCCAGAAGATGTTGTCGTCGAAGCGGTACTTGCGCATCGCCTCGTTGCACCAGAGCGCGTCCACCGGGAACGCGTGGTAGTCCTGGCTGACGACCTCGGCGCCCTCGCCCTCGCCCAGCTGGTTGGGCATCTTCACGACCAGCTCCAGGCGGCCCACGTACTTGGCGAACGCGCCCGAGTGCGACAGCACGACCTTGCGGCCGGCGGGGTCCGTCACCAGCTGCGGCGGGTTGAGCACCACGTGCAGGTGGCCGCCCAGGATGACGTCCATGCCGGTGACGCCCGCGATGTGCACGCGCACCACCGACTTGTCGTTGCCTTCCGGCCCGAACCACTCCAGCACCTTCCACGCGTCGTGCGAGCGGTTGATGAAGGGCTTGGCGCGGCCGTACTCATAGTAGCCCTCGTAGCCCTGGATGAGATCCTGGTCCTCGGTGAGGCCCAGGTGGCTGACGATGACAATCAGGTCCGTCACCGGGCGCAGCAGCTCCACGTAGGCGCGCGCGGCCTCGTTCTGCTCCAGCGGCGTCACCTGGAGGCTGTTGCCGCCCTCCACGATGGAGTTGAGCGAGGAGATGTTCGCCAT
Source organism: Corallococcus sp. AB018 (assembly GCF_003986945.1). Classification (NCBI taxonomy): domain Bacteria; kingdom Pseudomonadati; phylum Myxococcota; class Myxococcia; order Myxococcales; family Myxococcaceae; genus Corallococcus; species Corallococcus sp. AB018. Next base: position 46,271 of record NZ_RAWR01000007.1, read on the forward strand.
GCCGATGACGCCCACCCGCAGGCCCTTCACCGTCCGGATGCTGTAGGGGGCGGTCACCATGGAGGCGCCGTTGGTGCCGGTCGTCTTCGGGTCGTCCCAGTAGTAGTTGGCGGCCAGCAGCGGGAAGTTGGCGAAATTGCGCGCCTTCTGGACGAAGTTGAGGGCGCCCGCGTCGAACTCGTGGTTGCCCACCACGGCGGCGTCCAGACGGGTCTCGGAGAGGAAGCGGAACTCCGCCTCGCCCGTGTTCACGTTGAAGATGGGCGCGCCCTGGAAGCAGTCTCCAGAGTCCAGGTGCAGGACGCGGTCGCCCTTCGCGCGCTCGCGCTTGAGGATGGACCCGATGCGCGTGGCACCGCCAAAGGGACCGGCCTCCGGGATGAGCTCCAGGTCCTGGTCCGTCTTCAGCGGCGTGAAGTCGTACGGGACGAGCCGCGAGTGGATGTCAGAGGTATGGAGGAGGGTAAGCCGCACCTCCTGACCTTCGAGGTGGTAATCCTGGCCTTCCAGCACAGGCATGCACGAGGCGAGGGCCAGGGCGCAGGCGCAGAAGAGGCCGAGCAGTGCGCGACACATTCGTGGCGGATCCGTGATTCGTAGAGAGTGACGACTTGAGGACGGCGCAACCTACGGGATCAAGGGTGCACGGGCAAGCAACGCCACCGTGGCACCTCCACCTACCAGGACACCAGGAGAGCAGGCAGACATGCGTCCCAGCAGTTCCAATGTAACTGACATCGAGATCATCGAGGATTTCTCCGCCACGGCGCGTTGTGACGAGGGTTTCCTCCGAGTGCGTCGGCTGCGCTGCCGCAACCGGCGTGCGGATGGCTCGTCGTCTCCGGTGTACCGGGTGGATGTGGTGGACCGGCCCCGGTTGGACGCGGTGTCGGTGCTCATCTACCGCCGTGCGTCGGATGGAAACGTGGAAGTCCTGACGCGGATGAACCTGCGCCCCGCGGCGTACTTCCGCCGCGAGCAGACCGCGTCCATGACCGTGCCTGACACGGTGAGCCATCTGCGCGTGGAGGAAATCGTCGCGGGGCTGCTGGAGCCTGCTGACAAAGGTGAGGAGGGGCTTCGCCGCCGCGCGGCGGAAGAAGTGAAGGAGGAGGCGGGCTACACGGTGCGACCGGAGGACATCCAGCTGTTGGGCGGCGCGTTCTTCCTCGCGCCGGGCATCCTGTCGGAGAAGGTCTTCCCGGCCGCGGTGGACGTCACCGGCGTGGCGCAGGGCGAGGTGGAGGGGGACGGCTCTCCATTGGAGGAGGGCATCCACCTTCAGTGGCGGTCGTTGAACGCGGTGCTGGACGCGTGCCGTCGGGGTGACATCGCGGACGCGAAGACGGAGGTGTCCCTCACGCGACTGCTCGCCCGGCTTTCCTGACGCCGCTTGCTGTTTCCGGGGGGAGGACGGACGGGGTAGGGTGTTGCCCCGTTCCGCTTCCTCCTGCAGGCGAGGTTCGTCGCATGTCGTCGCTGCCCCCGTGGCTGGCCCAGCTGCTCCCCATCGTCATCCTGCTCGGGGCCATTGGCCTGGTGCTCTCACGGCTGCCGAAGGTGGAGCTGGGGCATACCGATGCGTTCCGCCGCCGCCGCTTCTTCAACTGGTTCCCGCTGGGCCTGACGTACGCGTTCCTCTATATGGGGCGCTACAACGTCAACGTGGCGACCAGCGCCATGGGCGCGCAGACGTCCAACGCGGACTTCGCCACCATCTTCTTCTGGGGGACGCTGACCTACGGCGCGGCCTTCCTCCTCAATGGCCCGCTGACGGACAAGCTGGGCGGCCGCTTCACCATCCTGCTGTCCGCGGGCGGCAGCGCGGTGGCGAACATCGCCATGGGCGGGCTGGTGTACGCGGTGCTGAAGAACGGCTGGGCCCCGCCGGGCGGCGTGGTGGCGTGGCTCGCGTTCCTCTACAGCGTGAACATGTACTTCCAGAGCTTCGGCGCGGTCTCCATCGTCAAGGTGAACGCGTCGTGGTTCCACGTGCGCGAGCGCGGCCAGCTGGGCGGCGTGTTCGGCATCCTCATCTCGCTGGGCCTGTACTTCGCGTTCGACTGGTGCCGCTTCATCGCGGACGCGGCGCCGGTGTGGTGGGTGTTCTTCGTGCCCGCGACGCTACTCCTGGGCTTCCTGGTGCTGGACTTCTTCGTCATCCGCGACACGCCGTCGCAGACGGGCCACCCGGACTTCGACACGGCGGACGCTTCCAGCGGGGAGACGGGCCCGGCGCTCACCGTGCCGCAGATGTTCGGCAAGCTGTTGAGCAACCGCGTCATCCTCATCATCCTGGGCGTGGAGTTCTGCAGCGGCTTCCTGCGCAACGCGGTGATGCAGTGGTTCCCCAAGTACGCCAAGGCCATTGGGGAGTCCGGCGGCTTCGTGGCCTCCAACTGGGGCATGCTGTCGTGCGTCGCCGGCATCCTGGGCGGCATGTTCGCGGGCGTCATCAGCGACCGCATCTTCGACTCGCGCCGGGGCCCCGTGTCCGCGGTGCTCTACGCGGGCCTGCTCCTGGGCGCTGTCGGCGCGGTGTTCCTCCTGGGGACGCCGGGCGCCGGCTGGTCCGTGGTGTTCATGTCCCTGTGCGTCATCGGCGTGCACGGCATGCTGTCCGGCACGGCCACCATGGACTTCGGCGGCAAGAAGAACGCGGGCATCGTGGTGGGCATCATCGACGGCGCGGTGTACGCGGGCACGGCCATCCACGCGCTCGTCTACGGGGCCATCCTGCCCACTGGCGACGCCATGAAGGCCCCCGCCAACTGGAAGCCCTGGCCCCTGGCCATGCTGCCGCTGGCCGTCGTGGGCCTGGTGCTGGCGACGCGGGTGTGGAACGCGAAGCCCCAGCCCAAGGCGGCGCCCCTGCCGGTGGGCGACGTCGTCCCGGGCGCCGTGCCGGGTGCGTCTTCTCGTACGGGCACCAACGGTTGAGGCTCCAGCGGAAGGGCGTCCGGTGTGCCCCCCCGGACGCTCTACTGCCCCGAAGTGAGGGTGACTCCCGTGTGACAGCCCTGTGACATAGACTGGAGTCTGTGTCCCAGGTACCTGAAGCGCTCCACAGCCGATTCGACGTCCACGATCGCAAGCAGTTCGAGATCAAGCTCGAGTACCAGCCCACGGGCGCGGATGAGACGCGCTACCTGGTGGAGGCCTACCTCTTCCTGCCGTCGAGTCTGAACATCGACGCGGAGACGTACCCTCGCGCGGACTTCTACGCGGACATCCACAACTACGTGCGCTTCAAGACGCCGGTGATGGGGCTGGGGGAGCTCCTGTCCTCGGAGGGCTCGCCGCTGGTGAAGCTGGAGGCGTGGCAGCGCATTGGCCTGGCTCCGGAGTCGGACGTCGTCTACCAGGCGAAGCTCTTCTCGTGCGTGCTGCGCGGCGCGCTGCGCAGGTTCGCCACCACGGTGGAGACGCGCTGTGACGCCAAGACGGGCGAGGCGGGAAGGGTGGACCTGGAGACGGTGGTGCGGCAGGCGGGGGAGTCCGTGCCCGTGGTGCTGGAGCGCTTCCGTGCGTGGCTGCGCGCCACCGGTGAGGCGAAGCTCCAGGAGAAGACGCGCGCGTCGCTGCGGCTGGTGGACGAGTACGTGAGCCTGCTGGTGGAGCAGTTCTTCCGCCGCGCGGTGGCGGACATGGACGCGCTGCCGCGCACGGGGCCGTGGCTGCCCTTGCGCAAGGGGCTGATGGAGGCGGTGCTGCGCGAGGAGTCCTATCGCAAGGAGCACCGGCTGCGCTCCGTGTTGAGCCCCACCGGGGACAACGAGGAGTACATGCAGCGGCTGGGCTTCCTGAAGAAGTTCTGCATGAACGTGCTCTTCCTGTCCTCGCGCCGTCGCCAGCGGCGGCAGGGCTGGGAGGAGGTGCTGTTCGCCATCGCGGCGGGCGTGGCCATGGCCTTCGCCACGTCGGTGGCGCTCTGGGCGCAGGTCCGCTTCACGCAGGTGAGCCTCAACTTCTTCCTGGTGGCCGTGGTCGGCTACATGATGAAGGACCGCATCAAGGAAGGGCTGCGGCGCATGTTCAGCCGCGTGGCCGCCACGCACCTGTACGACCGCACCACGGACCTGGTGGACCCCGTCACGGCGCGCGCCATTGGCATCTGCGAGGAGCGCGTGGACTACGGCGCGGCGGTGAAGGTGCCGCAGGCGGTGTCGTCGCTGCGGCTGCAGGATGACTTCCTCACCGTGTCCCAGGGCGAGCTGTCGGAAGCCGTGATCCGCTACCAGAAGCGCATCGTGCTGGACGCGCGCCTGCTGCCCCGCTCCGAGCGCGGCCTCACGGGCGTCACGGACATCCTCCGGCTGAACGTGGGGCGCTTCCTGCGCGACATGGACGAGCCGGAGTTCGCGCTGGAGTACGTGGACCTGGAGGACTTCTCCGTGGGCCACATCCGCGGCGCGAAGCGCTACCCGGTGGACCTGGTCTTCCGCTTCACGGTGATGGAGGACGGCGTGCGTCATGAATCCGCGCAGCTGGTCCGCCTGGTGTTGGATCGCAACGGCATCCAGCGCATGCAGAACTTCGCCCGGGCCCCAGAGGCTCGGGTGGAGGCCTCGGAGCCCGCGGGGTCGCTGCCCATCCGGCCGGCCGCGTTGCGCCAGGGCGCGTGATTTGATGGCCAGCCTCGCGCCGGGGGCATGTATCTTCCGGCGTCCATGGCATTTGAAGATCTCAAGCAGCGCGTGCGGCCGGACTGGCGCGACACGCTCCAAAGCATCCTGGAGAAGGCCCGCTCGCTCGGTCCGCAGGCCGTCCTGGCGTTCGACCTGGACTCCACCCTCTTCGACAACCGGCCCCGCCAGGCGCGCATCCTTCGCGAGTACGGTGACGCGCGGTCCCTGAGCCTGCTCTCCGTGTGCGAGCCGCGCCACTGGGACACCGGCTGGGACATGCGCGCCGCCATGCGCGCGTGCGGCATGGAGGACGCGGAGGTGGAGCAGCGCTATGCGGACGCGCGCGCCTTCTGGCAGGAGCGCTTCTTCACCAGCGCCTACTGCGTCTCCGACGAGGCGATTGACGGCGCGGCCGCCTTCACGCAGGCGGTGGCCGCCACGGGCGCGCAGGTCGTCTACCTGACGGGCCGCCATGAAGCGATGCGTGAAGGCACCGTGTCATGCCTCGCGCGCTGCGGAATGGTGACGCCCCCCGGCGCGGACGGGCGCGTGCACCTGGTCATGAAGCCCACGCTCGCGGAGAACGACGACGCCTTCAAGCGCGAGGCGCACGCGCGCCTGGGCCGCATGGGCACCGTGGTGGCGGCGTTCGACAATGAACCCACGCACGCCAATGACTACCGTCACCGCTTCCCGGAGGCGACGGTCATCCACCTGGCCACGGACCACTCGGGACGGGTCGTGGAATTGAAGGATGGCATCGTGTCGGTGCCGCATTTCTCCATGGAGGATGTGACGCACCGCGCCTGAAAGAAAGGCACGGTGGACGACGGTTTCTGAAAGGCTTTGGAAGTCCCTTGGCCGCGCGCTAAGAGGCGCACGGCGTTCGCCGCCCTTCCCCCTCGGGTCTTCAAGGGGCGGCCCAGACGGAGGCATGCCGCGGTGGCCAGCGCGTACTCGAAGAACCTGTTGTTGACGATGTACCGGAAGATGTACCTCCTGCGCCGCTTCGAGGAGCGGGCCGGCCAGCAGTACACACTGGGGAAGATCGCCGGCTTCTGCCACCTCTACATCGGCCAGGAGGCCGTGGCGGTGGGCTGCAACGAGGCCATCCGCCCGGATGACTACATGCTGTCCGCCTACCGCGACCACGGCCAGCCGCTGGCGCGTGGCAGCGACGCCGGGATGGTCATGGCGGAGCTGTTCGGCCGGGGCTCCGGCTACAGCAAGGGCAAGGGCGGCTCGATGCACATCTTCGACATCGAGCACCACTTCTACGGAGGCTACGGCATCGTCGGCGGGCAGATTCCGCTCGCGGCGGGCATGGCCTTCGCCAGCCGTTACCGCAACGAAGACCGCGTCACGGTGTGCTTCTTCGGCGACGCGGCCGCCAACCAGGGCGCGTTCCACGAAACCTTCAACATGGCGCAGAAGTGGAAGCTGCCGGTCATCTACATCTGCGAGAACAACCGCTACGGCATGGGCACGGCCATCGCGCGCACGTCCGCGGTGCCGGAGATCCACAAGCGCGCCTCCGCGTACGGCATGCGCGGTGAAGCGGTGGACGGCATGGACGTCCTCAAGATGTACGAGGCGGTGAAGGACGCCGCCGAGTACTGCCGCGCGGGCAAGGGCCCCGTGCTGATGGAGGCGAACACCTACCGCTTCCGCGGCCACTCGATGGCGGACCCGGCGAACTACCGCACCAAGCAGGAGGTGGAGGAAGAGCGCAAGGGCGACCCCATCCCGAAGCTGCGCGAGTTCGCGATGAAGCAGGGCTTCAACCTCACCGACGCGGACTTCGAGGCCATCGAGGAAGAGGAGAAGCGCGCGGTGGACGCGGCGGTGAAGTTCGCCGACGAGTCGCCCGAGCCCAGCGTGGACGAGCTGTGGCGCGACACCATCGTGGAGGAGGGCGAGCAGGACGTGCGCCCGCGCGAGCGCGTGCTGGGCGTGAAGGTCACCAACTGGCCGAGCTACCCGACGGGCCAGGAGCTGAAGGTGACCTGGGACCTGGAGCCCCGCGCCGAGGCCGAGCAGGCGGACAAGAAGGCGGGCCTGATCCGCTAGCGCTCACGTTCCCTCAAGCCACTACCCTTTCGAGATTCGAGTTCGGAGCCGACGATGCCCGAGTTGATGTATCGCGAAGCGTTGAACCAGGCGCTCGCCGAAGAGATGGAGCGCGACGCCAATGTGTTCCTCATTGGCGAGGAAGTGGGCCGCTACAACGGCGCTTTCAAGGTGTCCCAGGGCCTGCTGGACAAGTTCGGGAGCGCGCGCATCATCGACGCGCCCATCAGTGAGCTGGGCTTCACGGGTCTCTCCGTGGGCGCGGCGGCGGTGGGTCTGCGCCCGGTGGTGGAGATGATGACCTGGAACTTCGCCATCCTGGCGATGGACCAGATCGTCAACAACGCGGCCAAGCTGCGCCACATGAGCGGCGGCCAGCTGCGCTGCCCCATCGTGTTCCGCGGCCCGGGTGGCGCGGGCGGCCGGCTCTCCAGCCAGCACAGCCAGTCGCTGGAGGCCAACTACGCGCACTTCCCCGGCCTGAAGGTGATTGCCCCGGCGACCCCGGCGGACGCCAAGGGCATGCTCAAGAGCGCCATCCGGGACGAGAACCCGGTGGTCATGTTCGAGGGCGAGCGCCTCTACGCCATCAAGGGCGAGGTGCCGGAGGGCGAGCACATCGTCCCCCTGGGCAAGGCGGACGTGAAGCGTGAGGGCACGGACGTCACGCTGATCACCTGGAGCCGGATGTACTACTTCTGCATGGAGGCCGCGGAGGCCCTGGCGAAGGAAGGCATCAGCGTGGAGGTGCTGGATCTGCGCACCCTGCGGCCCCTGGACGAGGAGGCCATCCTCGCGAGCGTGCGCAAGACGAACCGCGTGGTCATCTGCGAGGAGGGCTGGGCGCTGGCCGGTATTGGCGCGTCCGTGGTGGACCTCATCCAGTCCCAGGCGTTCGACGACCTGGACGCGCCCGTCGCGCGCGTCACCGGGTTGGATGTGAACATGTCCTATGCGGCGAACCTGGAGAACGCGACCCAGCCGGACGCGCCCAAGATCATCGCTGCCATCAAGAAGGTCCTGTACCGCGAGGGAGCCTGAACGCGTATGGCGACGCCCATCCAGATGCCCAGCCTTTCCCCGACGATGAAGGAGGGGAAGATCGTCAAATGGCTGAAGAAGGTGGGAGACAAGATCTCCTCCGGAGACGCCATCGCCGAGGTTGAGACGGACAAGTCCAACCTCGAGGTGGAAGCCTTCGACGACGGTTACCTCATCCAAATCGCCGTGCCCGAGGGCGAGGTCGCCGCGGTGGGTTCGCCCATCGGCTTCCTCGGCGCCAAGGGTGAGAAGGCCACCAGTGGTGCGCCTTCGGCTCCGGCGCCCCAGAAGGCGGAGGCCCCCAAGGCCGCCGCTCCCGCCGCTGCGAAGCCTCCCGAGCAGGCCCCGGCTCCCGCCGCCAGCGGCGCGGGCGAGGGGATTGCCATCCTGATGCCCTCCCTCTCCCCGACGATGACGGAGGGGAAGATCGTCAAGTGGCTGAAGAAGGAGGGGGACAAGGTCTCCTCCGGGGACGCCATCGCCGAGGTGGAGACGGATAAGTCCAACCTCGAGGTGGAGGCGTACGACGACGGCACGCTCGCGCGCATCACCGTGCGCGATGGCGACATGGCCAAGGTCGGCGCGCCCATCGCGTTCCTCACGCCCAAGGGCGCCAAGGCCGGGGCCTCCGCTCCGGCGGCCGCGCCCCAGGCTCCGAAGGCCCCCGCCGCCGCGGCTCCGTCCGCGCCCGCCGGAGGACAGGTCGTTCCGCTGCGCCGCGAGCCCCAGGCTCCGGCAGCCGGTGGTGGCGCTGGCGGCCGGCTGCGCGCCAGCCCCCTGGCGAAGCGCATGGCCCAGGATCGCGGGCTGGACATCAGCCAGGTGCGCGGCACGGGCCCGCTGGGCCGCGTGGTGAAGCGCGACGTGGAGCAGGCGCTGGGCCAGGGCCTGGCGAAGGCTCCCGCGCAGGCGCCGGCGGCGAAGAAGGCCGGAGCGCAGCCGGAGGTTCGCGCCTTCGGTACGCGTCCGGAGCCGCAGGCGGTGCCCATGTCCTCCATGCGCAAGGTCATTGGCCAGCGCATGTCGGAAGTGAAGCCCGGCGTGCCGCACTTCTACCTCACGGTGGAAGTGGAGATGGACGCCGCGGTGAAGATCCGCGAGGAGGCCAAGGCACTGGACCTCAAGGTGTCCGTCAACGACATCATCGTGAAGGCGGCGGCCATCGCGCTGCGCCGTTCACCGAAGATGAACGTGTCGCTCCAGGGCGACCAGGTGCTGCACTTCGGCACCGTGGACGTGGGCATCGCCGTCGCCATCGAGGATGGGCTCATCACCCCCATCATCCGCGACGCGGACCTCAAGGGCCTGCAGGCCATCTCCGCCGAGTCCCGCGACATGGCGGAGCGCGCCCGCAAGCGCTCGCTGAAGCCCGCCGAGTACACGGGCGGCTCGCTCACGGTGAGCAACCTGGGCATGTACGGCATCGACCAGTTCATCGCCGTCATCAACCCGCCCCAGTCCGCCATCATCGCGGTGGGCGCCGTGGCGGAGAAGGCCGTGGTGCGCGACGGCCAGCTGGCGGTGCGCAAGATGATGACGGTGACGCTGTCGGGTGACCACCGCGTCATCGACGGGGCCACCGGCGCGGAGTACCTCCGCGAGCTGAAGGGGCTGCTGGAGCACCCGTCGCGGCTGTTGTTCTAGCGGTCGAGCGGTCCGCCGCCTCCGCCCCCGTGTGACACGCACGGGGGCGGGGCTTGGCCTGGACTACTCCCGCGTCGGCTCGTCCGACTCGACGTCCTTCTCCAACTTGCGCTGGGCCTCCGTGACGTCCGCCTGTTCCGCGCGGCGCGTGCCCGTCTCCAGGTCTTCCTCGTGCTCGCGGCTGCGGCCCTGGATGCCAGGCCACGGCTCTGGACGCGTGGCTTCCACGTGCTTCACCGGCTTCACGTCCTCGTTCTTCTTGTTCGCCATGGTGCGTCACTCCTCCCTGAAGTCAGGGGTGTGGGTAGGACTTCCGTGGCGGTACGGTGGGATGCCCACGCTGGCGTGGCCACCCGGTGGGATGGAGGGGCAGAGCGCCTGGCTGCCTGACTCCCTTCGGACGGCGAAAAAAGGTCGGCAGGCGGCGCGGTTCGCTGCTTAACTTCTTACTCAATGAACGACGACATGACTCGCGAGCGCCTGGGACTTGGACTGCGGGAGGTGGAGCCTTCACCGGCCCCCCTGACTCCGGCGGTGTCCCTGGCGCACTCGCTGCAACAGGCGCTGCGCGGCGCGGTGTATCCGCTCAGCGCGGAGCAGTTGGTCTGGGTGGCGCGGGAGAACGAGGCGCCGTCCCACGTGGTGTCGCTGCTGGGCACGCTGCCGCGGGGCCGTTTTCCGTCGGTGGACACGGTGGCCCTCGCGCTCGGGAACGCCTCCGTCTGAGGCGGAGTGCTTTCGCGCGACGTTCTCTTTCGGCCTGGGTACAAGGTACCCCCAGGCGCGCTGACGGACGTGCGCGTTATCTTCGGCGCGACCAGCCTGTCTTCCGGATGAGGAAGCCATGGTCTGGAGGAGCTCCATGAACGCCTCGGACCTGCCCGCCGTGCTGTACGTGGACGACGACGCCCTCAACCTGAGGGTGTTCGACGCCAACTTCGGGCAGCGGTTTCGCATCTTCCGGTGCTCGTCTCCCAACGAGGCCCTGGCGCTGCTGGAGCAGCGACGCCTGGAGATTGGCGTGGTGCTGTCCGACCAGCGCATGCCGGGGATGACGGGCGTGGAGTTGTTGGAGCGCGCTCGCACCATCGCGCCTGACGCCAAGCGCATGCTGGTGACGGCGTACGCGGACATGCAGGCCGTCATCGACGCGGTGAACCGCGGCCAGGTGACGCGCTACTTCGTCAAGCCGTGGGACCGCGCGGAGCTGCTGGCGGCGCTCGAGGACGCGCTCAAGATTGCCCGGTTGGAGCTGCGCATCCGCGAAGTGGAAGGCCGGATGATGAAGTCCGAGCGTCTGGCCACGCTGGGACAGGTGACGGCGGGCATCGCGCACGAGCTGATGGGCCCGGTGGGCTACCTCACGCAGAACGTGTCGTCGCTCCAGCGCGACATGGAGCGGGTGGTGCAGTACGTGTCGCGGCACCTGGCCACGGATCCGGACGCGGAGGTGTCCTCCACCATCGAGGACCTGCCGTCGCTCATCAAGGACCTGTCCGAGGGTGCCAGCCACCTGCGCGGCGTGGCGCTGGGCCTGCGCGCGCAGGCGCGTGGCGAGGACATGGAGGCCACCGCGGACGTGGCGGAGGTCGTCTCCTTCGCGGTGAAGCTGGCGCGAGCGGAGGTGCGGGACCGGGCGCGGCTCAGCAGCAACGGCGAGCCCCTCCGCATCGTCTTCGGGCCGGTGAAGCTGTGCCAGGTGCTGCTCAACCTCATCGTCAACGCGGCGCAGGCCATGGAGGGCACGGGCCGTCCGGGCCGCATCGACGTGCGGTGGGATGCGCGCGACGAGGAGGTGGTGCTGACCGTGTCGGACAACGGCTGCGGCATCCCCGTGGCGCTTCAGGAGAAGGTGTTCCAGCCGATGTTCACCACGAAGCCCGTGGGCATCGGCACGGGGCTGGGCCTGTCCATCTGCCGCGAGCTGGTGATGCAGTTTGGCGGTCAGCTGCGCCTGTCGTCCACGCCGGGCGAGGGCACCGAAATCGAGCTCATCTTCAAGCGAGCCCTGCTCCCTTGAGCCCGAAGGCGTTGTGCAGGAGCCGCCACACCCGGTAGAGGGTGTCGCTCTCCTGCGCCCGCACGTCCCGCACCAGCAGTGCGCGTCTGGGCGCTGTTTCCGGGCCGTACTCCACCACCAGTGAGTATCCGCCCTTCGGAGGCTGGACGATGTGCACCGCGCGCACGTCGTCGAAGGGGAACACCTCCGTGCGCGCCGCGCCCGGGGCCCACGCGAGCGTCTCCAGCCGCAGCGACTCCGTCTTGAAGTGCAGCACGAAGCGCCGCCGTTGAAGCCGCGCCTCCGTCACCAGCGCGCCGCCCACCATGGCTCCCGCCAGCACGAGCAGCAGGGCCGCGGCGCCCGGCGTCCGGGCCGAGTCCAGGACGAGCAGCAGCAACCCCACCCCCGTGCACACGGCGGCCAGGGCCACGAGGAGCGTGGGCAAGAGCCGCAGCGTCCAGGCTGGCGGTAGGGATTCCCCCACCAGGCGGCCCCCGTCGTAGAAAAGCCGGACGTCGCCCAGCCGCGGCGGCACCCGGTTCTCCCGCAGCGCGTCTTCGAAGCTCACCGGGAGAGCATAGTGGTCGCGACTGTTTCCCACCCTCGAAGTTGGACGAGAGCTGTGCGATCCTCCCAATTCATGGATCTCCCGTTCGAGACCGGTGAAGGTGAAGGGGAAGGGCGGGGGACGCTCGCCTCGAAGGTGCTGCTGGTGGATGACGAGCCAGTGGTGCTGGATATCTGCGTGCGCCTGTTGGGGCGGGAGGCGGACCTCATCGTCTCCCCCGTGGGCAGCGCGGAGGAGGCGCTCGTCCTCTTGAAGGACCAGCGCTTCGACGTGCTGGTGACGGACAAGAACCTGCCCGGCATGGGTGGGGTGGAGCTCATCGCGGAGGCGCGGCGGATGCAGCCCGCGCTGGAGGCGGTGATGATCACCGCCTACGCCAGCTCCGAGTCCGTCATCGCCGCGTTCGCCGCCGGTGCCAGCGACTACATCGTGAAGCCCTTCGATGATTTGCGCGTGCTGCGCGCCAAGGTGCGCGCAGCGTTGGAGCGCCGCTCGGAGCGCGTGCGCACGCGTGACGGTGCCCGGGAGATGGCCCGGCAGGCCGCCGCGCTGCTGGACGCCGGGCGGGATGCTCCAGAGCCCGCGCATGAGGCGCTGGAGACGGAGCTGCGCAACTACGAGCAGGCAGTGCGCCTGGGCCACACCGGCAACGTCGCGGTGGTGGGCAGCGCCGAGGCCGTGAAGGTGCTGCGGGACGCGTCCTTCGAGGTGGTGGAGCTGCCGCCGTACTCGCCCCAGCTGGAGAGCGCGGACGTGGTGGTGGTGGAGACCGGGGATCCGCAGTGGCACACGCTGGCGGAGCGGCTTCAGGGGCGCTCGCCGGACGTGGTGCTCCTGGCTGGCGCGGACGCGGACCTGAGCGACCTGCTGGAGGCCATCACCCTGCGCATGGACCTGGTGGGCTACGGCCAGTCCAACGCCACCCGCGTCCTGCCAGAGAAGGTGCGGATGCTGCTGATGCGCCGGGGCATCCAGCGCGCCCAGCAGCGGCTCACCGCCGCGTTGGACACCTTCCGCCAGAGCATTGCGACCCCGAACTGAAGAGGAGCAGCGCCCGCGTCCAGGTGTCTGGACGCGGCAGCACCGGAGGCTGGCCGGAAGGGCAGGGCGGAGTGCGGTAGCCCGCAAAGCGAAACGCCCACCTTCGTTTCCGAAGGTGGGCGTTTCTGAGTGACCCTGCCGGGATTCGAACCCGAGTTTGAGCCGTGAGAGGGCTCCGTCCTAACCGCTAGACGACAGGGCCGGCTTGCTTCCCTACAACCGCTGTGTTTCTGCTGCTGCTTCCTACATTCTCCGTTCTGACCAGTCAACCGGAGATTTCAGCTGGGGAACTAGGATTCGAACCTAGATAAGCAGAGTCAGAGTCTGCTGTCCTGCCGTTAGACGATTCCCCAAGGAGCTGCGTGCTGCGGCGCTGCTTGTTGCGGGCGCTTCTACTACCGACTTCTGCTGCTGACTTCAACTACTTCGTTTTCCTGACCGGCTTGCCTTCAGTCTTCTTCGCCGGCTTCGCCGCCCCCTGCAGCGGGACGACATAGATGCGAACCTCTTCGTTCGCTTCGTAAATGTTCAGCCCCTCGAAGTTCTTCCCCGAGGGGTTGGAGATGTGCACGGCCTTGACGCCCGGCTGGTTGACGATCGACCGCCTCGGGTAGCTCGAGGTCGGGTAGACGTTCTTGTAGTAGTCGAGCGTCGCTTCGAAGTCTCGCGAAGCCCGGTACCTGTTCTCGCCCACCTTCTGGGCACCATCCGGAATCTGTGCGCCGTTCACCAGCTCGGCGCCGGAAGCCGTTGCCCAGAGGGCCAGCAGCACCGCCCCGAGCGGGCGCGCCTTATAGAAATGGGGTCGCAGGCTGTCAAGCGGTCGCGTCATCGCCGGCCAAGATAGGGCCCGGCGATGCCCGCGTCCACCGTCAATCTCACGTCCCGCGAGTCAGCGCCGCGTCGATGCGCCGCAGGGCTTCGTCGCGCCCCACGAGCAGCAGCGTCTCACCGATGCCGGGGCTGGTGGTGTTGCCGGTGATGGCCACGCGGATGGGCTGGGCCACCTTGCCCATGCCCACCTGGGCCGCCTCGCTCACCGTCTTCACCACGCCGTCCAGCGGCTCCACCGTCCAGGCGGGCAGGGCGGCCAGCTGCTCCCGGGCCTGGCGCAGCAGATTGAGCGAGTCCCCGCTCAGGTGCTTGGCGGCGGCCTTCTCATCCAGGGTGACTCCGCTCTTGAAGTAGATGGACGCGGTGTTCGCCATCTCGTTCAGGGTGCGCGAGCGCTCGCGCAGCGCGAGCACCAGCGGCTCCAGGCGCGCGTCGCCCTTCGCCTGGAAGCCGCGGGCCTCCAGGAAGGGGACCAGCCGCTCCGCGACCACGGCCGGGGGCAGCAGCTTGAACCACTGCTGGTTGAGCCACTGGAGCTTCTCCGGGTTCCACACGCCGGAGGTGCTGCCCACGCCGTCGAAGTCGAACCACTCCACCATCTGCTCGCGGGTGATGACCTCGTCGTTGCCGTGGCTCCAGCCCAGGCGGATGACGAAGTTGAGCAGGGCCTCCTGCATGATGCCCGTGCGCTTGTGCAGCATCACGTCCGCTTCCGGATGCTTGCGCTTGGAGAGCTTCTCGCGGTCCGGCCCCAGGATGAGCGGCAGGTGCGCGAAGTCCGGCGGCGTCCAGCCCAGCGCCTTGTAGAGCATCAACTGCGGGAAGGTGGAGTTGACGTGCTCCTGGCCGCGCGACACCAGGGTGATGTCCATCAGGTGGTCGTCGATGACGCAGCCGTAGTTGTAGAGCGGGATGCCGTCCGCGCGCATCATCACCCAGTCATCCAGGTCCGAGTGCGCCTTGGTGATGGTGCCCAGCACCTTGTCGTCGAAGGACACGGTGCCCTCGCCCGCGGGCATGCGGAAGCGGAGGACGGCGTCCTCCTGCTTCTTGCCGGGGGGCGGGCCCTTCAGGTCGTGGCAGGTGCCCTCGTAGCGGTAGCTGCCCTGACCCTTCGCCTTCTCCACCGCCTCGCGGCGCTGGGAGATCTCCTCGCGGGTGCAGTAGCACCGGAAGGCCTTCCCTTCCGCGAGGAGCTGGTCCGCGTGCTTGCGGTACGTGTCCAGGCGCTGGGTCTGGAAATAGGGACCGTACTTCGGGTCCTCCTTGCCGGGGCCCTCATCCCAGTCCAGTCCCAGCCAGTTGAGGCCATCCAGGATGGCCTTGACGGACTCGGGCGTGGAGCGCTCCTGGTCCGTATCTTCCATGCGCAGGATGAAGGTTCCGCCGTAGCGCTTCGCGTAGAGGTAGTTGAAGAGCGCGGTACGGGCGCCTCCGATGTGGAGGTATCCAGTAGGTGACGGAGCGAAGCGGACGCGGGGTTTTGACGGAGCCATGGGCAGGCGCGCGATAGCAGGACGGGTGCACGAGGGTCAACGCAAGCCGCCCGCTTGGGGTTAGGCTGCGCGGCCAAGGAGACTATCCATGCCGATTCGACACGCGGTTCGCACGGTGGTGCTGGCCACCCTGCTCGGAGGGCTGCCGGTGGGGGCCACCACGATGCTGCGGGCGGACCTGCCGCAGATGGCGCAGACGTCGGACGCGGTGGTGCAGGGCGTCGTCCGCCGCGTGCAGAGCCGCTGGAGCGGGGACAAGCGCCGCATCGTCACCGACGTGGAGATTCAAGTGACGGAGGCCCTCAAGGGGCAGCCCGGCGGCACGGTGGTCGTCACCCAGCCGGGAGGCCGGGTGGGGGACATTGGCCAGGTGGTGGGTGGCCTGGCGTCCTTCTCCGAGGGCGAGGAGGTCGTCGTCTTCCTGGAGAAGCGCGGCGCGGCCGCGTTCCAGCTGGCGGGCATGGCGCAGGGCAAATACCAGGTGCAGCGCACCGGCCCGGGCACGATGGCGGTGCCGGCGTCCACCGGGGACGCGGTGTTGATTGATCCGAAGACGCGCCAGGAGACGGCGTCCAACGCGAAGACGGTGACGCTGGAGGAGCTGAAGGCGTCCGTGCGCGCGGCGGTCCAGGCGCAGCAGGCGGCGCCCTCGAAGAAGGGGGCGAAGTGATGGGCGCGCTCGCGTCGTGGGTGGTGCTGGCGGCGGTGATGGGACAGAGCTCCGCGCCGTACGTGCGCAGCCGCGTGTCCCCCGGGGATGAGAACACGCAGTGCCTGTATTGGACGCAGACTCGCGTCACCTATCAGCAGAGCACCGTGGGCAACCCGAAGGCGACGAACCACACGGAGTTCGACGCCATCACCCGCTCGTTCCAGAGCTGGCAGGACATCTTCGCCAGCTGCGGCAACCTGACGCTGGCGGAGGGTGCGCGCGTGAACTCCCGGACGGTGGGCTACAACCGCTCCGGCGACAACATCAACCTCATCCTCTTCCGGGGCCGCGCCTGTCGCGAGGTCGTGGACTCCAACGACGCCTGCTTCACCCAGGACACGTGCGCGAACACGTACGACTGCTGGGATGACAGCGACGGCACCATCGCCATCACGCTCACCACGTACGACGAGCGCACGGGCATCGTCTACGACTCGGACATCTCCTTCAACGCCGCGCGCTTCAACTTCACCACCGGCAACGCCGGGCCGTGCGGCATCGTGGCCACGCCGGACTGCGTGGACACGGACGTGCAGAACACGGCCACCCATGAGGTGGGCCACTTCGTGGGCCTGGACCACACGCTGGCGACGGGCTCCACGATGAACCCCAGCGCCCCTCCGGGCGAGACGTCCAAGCGCAACATCGACCCCGGTTCGCGCAGCTTCGTGTGCGCCGCGTACCCCAAGGGCAGCGCGAGCCAGCCCTGCTTCCCGGTGACCAACTCCAACGGCAACGGGAGTGGAGATGGCGACGGGGACGGCGATGGCTGCACCGCGGCGGCTGGCGGACTGGCGGTGCTGCCGCTGCTGGCCGCGGCCTCGCTGCTGGCGCGCCGCCGGCGGGGTGGACGGTGAGTTGTCGCCTGCTGCTCCTGGGAGTGCTTCTGTGCGCGGGAGCGGCGGGCGCGCAGCAGGACTTCAAGCGCACGCTCGTGCCGGGCCGGCCGTTGTGTCTGGTCTGGCCGGGGCGTGACTACGTCTACCACCTGGACGCGGCCGGCAGCACGCGCACGCTCGGGGACACGGAGGTCGTCGCCATCGAGGCGGCCTTCGACGCGTGGCGGGCGCTGTCCTCGACGTGCAGCGACTTCCGTTTCATCCGGGGCGAGGATTGGTCGCGCCCCGTCGAGATCGGCTACGACGAGGAGCACCGCTTCGACAACTACAACGTCGTCACCTTCCGCGAGCGCAACTGCCAGGACGTCGCCCCTCCGGACGATGCGTGCTGGGCGGAGGAGACGTGCGGCAACGTCTACCAGTGCTGGGCGCACGGGGGCGCCACCATCGGGCTCACCACTTCGTCGTTCAGCTTCAAGGACGGCTCGGTGGTGGACTCGGACATCGAGCTCAACGCGGCGGAGACCGACTACGGTCCCAGCTTCCTCTTCACCACCGTGAATGGGCCGCCGTGCTCGGGCCCACCGTCCACCGACTGCGTCGCCACGGACGTGCAGAACACGATGACGCATGAGATTGGCCACGTCGTCGGGCTGGACCACGTCTACTCCGCGGGCTCCACCATGGAGGCCACCGCCTCCCAGGGCGAGACGTCCAAGCGAGTCATCGACGCGGGCTCCGCGTCCGGCTTCTGCTCGGCCTATCCGCGCGGCCTGCCTCCCACGCAGTGCCGCATCCCGGAGGACCCGGGCTTGAAGCTCGTGGCGGACGGGAAGGGCACCGGCTGCGGCGCTTCCGCGGGAGGACCAGGTGTGGCCGTCGTGCTGCTTTGGGGCGTGGCGCTGATGCGCAGGGGCAGGCGGTCAGCGGCCCCTCGGGCTGGCCTCCCCGGCGCTGCCCCGGGCGGACCTCGCGGTTAGACTCTGACCGTGGCCGTCGCCTTCTTCGACCTGGACAGGACGCTGCTCGCCGCCAACTCCGCGTCGCTCTGGGTGCGCCGCGAGCTGGCGTTGGGGCACATCTCCCGCTGGGAGGCCCTGCGCGCCAGCCTGCTGCTCGCGCGTTACCACCTGGGCTTCGTGGCCATGCAGGACGTGCTCCTGCGCGCCACGGCGCTGCTCTCGGGCTCCGACGCCAGGGCCCTGGAGGCGCGCTCCGCGGACTTCTACGCGGAGGCCGTGCGCGGGCAGTACCGGCCCGGGGCCCTGCTCGCGCTGGAGGCCCACCGCGAGGCCGGAGACCGACTGGTACTGCTGACCTCGTCCTCGGGCTACCTGTCCGACCTGGTGGCGCGCGAGCTGCGCCTGGACGGCGTGCTGTGCAACCGCTTCGAGGTGGACGCGGCGGGACTGCACACCGGGCGTCCGCTGGGGGCCGTGTGTTTCGGCGAGGGCAAGCGGTTCTACGCGGAGGCCACCGCGAAGGAGGCGGGGGTGCCGCTGTCCGCGTGCGCCTTCTACACGGACTCGTACTCGGACCTGCCGGTGCTGGAGGTGGTGGGGCGCCCGGTGGTGGTGAACCCGGACCACCGGCTGCGCCGTGAGGCGCGGAGGCGGGGCTGGCCGGTGGTGGACTGGGGCGTGCCTTCTGGAGGCGCCACCCCGTCCGTCCCTCCGTCGCCGCCGCTCGTTCCCTCCACCGGCCCTTGAAGGACGCGGTGGAGGCGCGTTGCTTCTTTCAGCGGCGCGGGGACACGAGCCGCATGGTGAACGTGTAGTCCACGTTCGCCGGGCGGCCCTGGTACTGGATGGGCTTGTAGACGCGCGACTGGAGCGAGTCGAGCACCGCCTTGTCCATGTGCTGCACCATCTTCAGGATGCGGCAGTTCTCCACGCGCCCCTTGTTGGTGATGGTGCAGCGCACCGCCACGAGCCCCTCCGCCTTGATGGCGAGCGCCTCGCGCGTGTAGGCGATGTCCCGGCCCTCCTCCAGCAGCGTCGGCCGCTCCATGGCGTCGTTGAAGGGGATGACGGCGTTCGGGTTGACGGGCGCGAGCGCGCCAGTCGTGAGCGACGGCACCGCGAGGCTGCCCGCCGCGCTGACCGGTGCCGCGGCGGACACGCCCACCGCGCCCGGCGCCTTGTCCGTCGTCGTGGCGGGGACGGCCGCGGGGGTGGCCGGGTTCGCCGTCATCATCACCGGCGCCGCGAGTCCACCCGGCGTCGCCGGGGCCACGTTCTCGAAGTCCTCGGGGGTGGAAGCGGTGGCCAGGTCCACGCGGCTCGGGCGCTCACCGCCGCCCCGGCGCTTGGTCAGCTTCTGGGACAGCACCACCTCACCGGAGCCGCCGGTGATGATGGTCTCCGTCTGGTAGCCCTCCAGCGCGAAGGTCAGCTCCGCGGTGATGCTGCCCTCGCTGCCCAGCGGCAGCTCCAACATGAAGGGCGTCACGCCCTTTTCCTTGCCCTTGTAATAGACGCGCGCGCCGGACGGCTGGCTCATCAGCCGGAAGCGCACCTTGCCCGGCGCGGGCGCCGTCGTGGGGGCTTCCGCCACCGGGGCCGGTGCGGCGGGGGCCGTGGCCTGGGTCACCGGCTGCGCGGGCTGCTCATCCGGGCTGCCGCCGCGCAGGAAGAACAGCGTGATGCCCACCAGGCCCGCGACCATCACGCCACCCAGCGCGCCCATCATGAGCGTGCGCTGGCGGGCGCGCTGCACGTCCGCCGGCACCTCCACGCTGATGTCCACCGCGAGCCCACCGTCCGCGGGCTCCGCGTTGCCCACGTTGGCGAACAGCGGGGACGCGTAGGGGCCCGTCGTCGGCGGCGAGGGGTAGGGGCCCGTCGTCGAGGCGCCGCCCAGCCGGCGGAACACGCCGCTGTTGCCGCCCGCGGCCATGTGCGCCTCGCGCAGGCCCTCCAGCACTTCGTCCATCGTCTGGAAGCGCCGCGCCGGATCCTTCTCCATGCAGCGGCGCACCACCATCTCGATTTCCGGCGGCACCGCGAGATCCGGGCGCACGGCCTGGAAGGTGGGGGGCGGTTCCTTGTAGTGGGCGAAGATGAGCTCGATGTGGTCGCGCGCGATGAAGGGCGGCCGGCCCATCAGCATCTGGAACAGCATGATGCCCAGCGAGTACACGTCGCTGCGCGCGTCCGCCACGTTGCGCGCCTGCTCCGGCGCCATGTACTGCGGCGAGCCCAGGAACGTACCGTTCTGGGTGATTTCGGGGCTGACCGGTCCCTCCTGCGGCCCCACGGACTTCACGAGGCCGAAGTCCAGGACCTTCACCAGGTCCTGATCCGCCTCATTGAGGATCATGATGTTCGCGGGCTTGAGGTCGCGGTGGATGATGCCCAGGGCGTGCGCCTCGCGCAGCGAGCGGCACACCTGCTGCGCCACCGATACCGCGCGCGCCCAGGGCAGGGGACCGGCTTGACCCAGCACCTGCTGGAGCGTGCGGCCCTCCAGGTACTCCATCGCGATGTAGTAGATGCCGTCGTCCGTCTGCCCGTAGTCGATGACGGTGACGGTGTTCGGGTGCCGCAGCTTCGACGTCAGCGACGCCTCGCGCAGGAAGCGCTTCTGGAAGCCGGGGTCGCGGCTACTAGGGAAGGTGGGGTTGAGCACCTTGAGCGCGACCACGCGCTCCAAGGGGGCCTGGAGGGCGCGGTATACCTTGCCCATTCCACCGACGCCCAGGGGCTCCAGAATGCTGAAGCGGCCGTTCAACGTCCGGCCGATGAGCGGATCCGTTCCCGGGGCCTCAGGGCTCGGGGAATCGCTCTTGATCATTCGTGTCCCCTAGAAGCTGCGTGCAACATGGTTTCTCCGGCAAAAGCAGCAGCTCCGTATCCAAGCACAACTCGCCGGTGCGGCGCACGCCAAGGGGGTCCGGAATCCACCACGTCGGGGCAAGCGCGACCCCGGTCGTAGGGGGGGATGTGAGTCGCGACCTTCGGGTAAGCCCGCATTGCTTTGGGTGGGGCTCCCGGATTACGGTTTTTCTTCCTGCCTGCCATCCGGCGGGCCGAGTTCTTCGATGGCCGAAACCCCCAGAGTCCCCGTCCCTCCACAGGCGCGCCGGCTCTCCGTGCAACAGCGCCTGAGCGCGCTGGAGGCGGAGCAGAACCAGCTGCGTCAGGAGCTCGTCACCTTGCAGGGCGAGGTCCGCCTGCCGGGCCTCTACCTGACCGTGGAGGCAGGCAACACGACCGCGCTCGTGCCCGCCAGGCAGGTGCAGGAGGTGGTGCGGCTGGTGGCGCTGGATCCGCTGCCCGGCGCGCCGGTGCACGTGTCCGGTTCATTCGTCTACCGCGGCAGCCCGGCG
Organism: Corallococcus sp. AB018; assembly: GCF_003986945.1. Lineage (NCBI taxonomy): Bacteria > Pseudomonadati > Myxococcota > Myxococcia > Myxococcales > Myxococcaceae > Corallococcus > Corallococcus sp. AB018. The sequence continues at coordinate 67,476 of NZ_RAWR01000007.1, forward strand.
GTGGTGGTGGACGTGGCGCGCCTGATGGGCGTCAAGCGCACGCCGGATCTGGACTCGCTGCTGGTGGTGGTGGACGCGGGCCGCATGGTGGCGCTGCTGGTGGACCGGGTGAAGGACCTGGTGGAGACGCCGGTGCTGGTGGACGGCTCGCAGAGCGGCGAGGAGAAGCTGCCGTGGGACGGCACCGGGCTGATGGCGGGCTTGTGCCGCACGCCGGAGGGCCTGCGCCCGCTCCTGCGCACGAGCGCGCTGCTGAACGGGACGGAGGGCCTGTGAGCGACGGGCTTCTCGACGACGCCACGCTCGCGAAGGTCGAGGAGGTGCTCCAGGGCGCCTGCGGCCTGACGCTCGCGAGCAGCCTGCGTCGCTCGTTGGAGCCCGCGCTGTCCCGCGCGGCGCTGTCGCGCAACCTGTCCGAGACGGCCTTCCTGCGCCAGTTGCTCATTCGCGAGCCGACGGCGGTGGAGGCGTTCATCGAGCACGCCGTCATCGGCGAGACCTACTTCTTCCGCCACCCGGAGCACCTGCGCGCGCTGGCCTCCCGGGCGCGCCTGCACCAGGGCGGCCCGTTCAACGTCTGGAGCGCGGGCTGTGCGAGCGGCGAGGAGCCCTACAGCATCGCCATGGCGCTGATGGACGCGGGGCTGGGCAACGGCGGGCGCTTCCGCGTGCTGGCGACGGACGTGTCCGGCCGGGCCCTGCAGCGCGCGAAGGCCGGTGTGTACAGCCCGTGGTCGCTGCGGCGCATCGAGCCGGACCTGGAGAAGCGCTTCCTCGTTCCGCACCCGGGCTCGTCGGGAAATGACACGCAGCACTCCGTCACTCCGGAGGTCGTGCGCACGGTGGACTTCCGCCGCCACAACCTGGCCACGGACGCGGTGCCGTCCCTGGGCTTCCACGCCATCTTCTGCCGCAACGTCCTCATCTACTTCACGCCGGAGCTGGTGCGCGCGGTGCTGAGCCGGCTGGTGAGCGCGCTCGCGCCGGGCGGGCTGCTCTTCGTGTCGCCCGCGGAGGTGCCGCTCACCAACGGGATGGGGCTGGAGACGCTGGACGTGGACGGCACCCCCGTCCTGCGCATGCCCCTGGAGCAGCTGTGGACCGCGGGCGAGTCCGCCACCGTGTCCCCTCCGCGTCGCGACGCGCCCTCGGCCTTCACCGCCGCCTCGCTCCGCCGGGAGACGCCGGTGCCGGGCAGCTTGCGGATTTCGTCCCGCCGCCCCACGCCGTCCGCTCCCATGGCGGTCTACTCTGCGCGGCCGTCCAGCCCGGCTCCGGTGGCGGACGCCCCGCGTGCCCAGGCGTCCACGCCGGCGGCTCGCGCGGCCCAGGACGCGGGACTGCTGACGCGGGCGCTGGAGGCGGCGCACGCGGGCCACTTCGAGGAGGCGGAGGCGCTGGCGCGCGAGGCGGCGCGGGCGCTGTCTCCGGAGGCGTACCTGCTCCTGGCGATGGTGGCCGAATCGCGCAACGACCTGGACGCGGCGGTGGAAGCGGTGCGCAAGGCGCTGTATCTGGAGCCGCAGCTGGCGCTGGGACATGCGACGCTGGTGGCGCTCTACAGCCGCCTGGATCGGCGCGAGGACGCGGAGCGCGCGAGGCAGAACGCGCTGCGCGCGCTGGATGGATTGGATGACGAGCACCCGCTGCGAGGCGTGGAGACGACGATGACGGCGGGGGGCTTGCGGCAGGCGCTGGCTCCCCGGCCTTCGCAGATGGGCTGGCAGGGCGCGCGCTGAAGTCGTGGGGCGCGCCGGTACACGTGAGGTGGGGACAACGTGGAAGCGAAAGGTTTGAAGATGGCGTCGCCTCAAGGGGCGGATTCGACCAGGCTCAGCCTGCGGACGAAGATCCTCGGGGGCACGGGCATCTTCGGCGTCGTGCTGGTCGGCATCCTGACCTTCGCGTTCTGGATGCAGATGAGCGACGGCCTGCTGGATGAGCTGACCAAGCGCTCGCGCGCGGTGGGCATCGGCATGGCGTTCGCCGTGGGTGCGTCCGCCGCGGCGAACGACGCGATGATGCTCCAACTGGGCACCGACGCGGCTCTCAAGAGCGTGCCGGACATCGCGTACATCGTCATCCGCGACGCGAGCGGCAAGGTGCTGGCGCGCTCCGCGGACGAGCACTTCGCGACCGCCGCCGCCGTGGAGCCCGCGGACGGCGACGCGGTGGTGGACCGCCTGCTGACGGCGGGCACGCTGCCCGTGGTGGAGACGACGGCGCCCATCCTCTTCGGCCCGCCGGGCGGCGCGCTCAAGCGCGTGGGCACCGTGCAGCTGGCGCTGGACCGCGAGGCGCTGGCGGACTCGCTGTCCTCCAGCACCTGGCGCACCGCGGGCCTGGGCCTGCTGGTGCTGGTGCTGGGCCTGCTGGCGGCGGCCGGCATGGCCAGCCTGTTCATCCAGCCGCTGGAGCGGCTGGCCCGCGCGGCGGTGGGCATCGCGGCGGGGGACCTGCGCCAGCAGATCGACACCACCGGCACGGACGAGATTGGCGAACTGGCGGGCAGCTTCGCCACCATGGCGGACGCGCTGGTGCACCTGCTGCACGACCTGCGCGGCGCGGCCACGGACCTGGAGCACGAGGCCGCGGGCGTGCTGGCCACCTCCACGCAGCAGTCCGCGATGGCGCACCAGCAGGCGTCCGCCATCAACGAGACGAGCACCACGGTGGCGGAGATCGCCCAGACCTCCAAGCAGGCCACGTCCTACGCGGACGCGGTCATCGCCCAGACGCAGAAGTCGGAGTCGCTCAGCGCTCAGGGACAGAAGGTCGTCACGGAGAGCGTGGAGGGCATGGAGAAGCTGGGCGAACAGGTGAAGGCCATTGCCCTGGCCATCACCGACCTGAACGAGCGCACGCTGCAGATCAGCGACATCATCGGACAGGTGAAGGACGTGGCGGAGCAGTCCAACCTGCTGGCCCTCAACGCCTCCATCGAGGCGGCGAAGGCGGGCGAGCACGGACGCGGCTTCGCGGTGGTGGCCACGGAGATGCGCACGCTGGCGGAGCAGTCCCGCATGGCGGCCGAGCAGGTGCGCGTGCTCCTGGGTGAAGTGCAGAAGGGCACCCGCCTGGCGGTGACCACGACGGACGAGGGCAGCCGGCGCGCCCAGGCGGCGATGGAGCTTGCGCGCGGCGCGGGCTCCACCATCCTGGGCCTGTCGGAGGTCATCCGCGAGTCGTCCGGGGCGGCGCGGCAGATCGCGGGCAACACGCGGCAGCAGACCATTGGCGTGGAGCAGATCGCCACGGCGATGGGCGAGCTGACGTCCGCCATGAGTGATTCGGTGGAGGGCACCCGGCGCATCGAGCAGGTGGCCGGCAATCTCTCCATCTTGTCGAAGCGCTTCTCTGAACTTGTAGGCAGGTACCAGCTATGAACAGCAACGTGACGGGTGGGGCACGCAAGGCAGCGAAGGTGCTGATCGTGGAGGACACGAAGACCATCACCAACCTCCTGCAGGTCTACCTGATGGGGTGGGGGCTGGACTTCGTGGACGCGCCCAACGGCGCGGTGGGACTGAAGCGGGCGCGCGAGCAGAAGCCGGACCTCATCATCTCCGACGTGCAGATGCCGGAGATGGACGGCTTCGCGCTGTGCGCGGCCATCCGGGGCGACCCGAAGCTGCACGACACGCCCTTCATGCTGCTCACGTCGCTGAAGGACGACGCGAGCCGCCAGAAGGGGAAGCTCGTCGGCGCGAGCGCGTTCCTCAACAAGCCGGTGTCCGTGGACGACCTGCGCTCCAAGGTGCGGGACATCCTCAAGCTGCCGGCCACGAAGTACTGACCGCCCGCCCATGTCTACTGACGACCGCAAGCTGCTGCCCATCGACTTCGACGAGCTGAAGGCCTCGCTCGACGCGGCCCAGATGCTGCTGGAAGGCGCCACCGTCGTGAGCGCCCACAGGCGGCGCGAGGTGCTGCACCAGCGCGCGGTGGCGCTGGCGAACTCGCGCCACGAGACGCGCCAGGAGGTCGTCACGGTGCTCGCCTTCCAGGTGGGCGGCGAGCGCTACGCGGTGAAGATCGACTACGTGGACCACGTGCTGGAGTCGCGCGGGATGTGCTCGCTTCCCGGGGCGCCGCGCCACGTGCTGGGGGCGCTCCTGTCGCGCTCGCGCATCGTGCCGGTGCTGGACCTGCGGCAGTTGCTGGGGCTGGAGGGCGGGGGCATGTCCGACCTGAGCAAGGTCGTGGTGGTGGAAGTGGACGACGAGGCGTTCGGGCTGGCGGCGGAGGTCGTGGACGGACGGCTGGAGTTGCCGCGCGCGGAGCTGTCCCAGCCGCCGCCGGGGCCGTTCCTGTTCCTGACGCCGGACCGGCTCACGGTGCTGGACCTCACACAGCTGGGCAACCCGGCGGCCGCAAGGCGCGGCTAGAGGGGACTGGGGTTTCATGGATCCGCAGTTGCTGCGCAGCATCTGGCCGGTGTTCGCCGCGGAGACGCGCGAACAGATTCAGGCCATCGGGTCGAAGGTGCTGGGGCTGGAGCAGCCGGCCAGCGCCCGCGACGCGGACCTGATGCCGTCGCTGAAGCGCGTGGTGCACAGCCTCAAGGGCTCCGCGGCGAGCCTGGGGCTGGACGACATCGAACGCATCGTCCACGCCATCGAGGACGGGCTGTCCCACGTCGACGTGGATCAGCCCATCTCCCGGGGCGCCGTGGAGGCGATGCTCCGGGGCCTCTCCGCCATCGAGAACGCCCTCAACCGGGGCGACGCGGGTGAACAGCCCGTGGTGGACGGCGTGGGCTCGCTGCTCAAGGCCCTGGGCCACGAAGAGCCGGCCGCCCCCGGGTCCGACGACGCCGCCATCAGCGGCCCGTTGGGCGAGGACGGGCTGAAGGCGCTGGTGGCGCTGGAGACGGCGCTGAGCACGCTGGTGTCCCCCAAGGTGGAGGACCGGGCGGGCGCGGTGCGTTCAGCGGTGGACCAGGCGCACGCCCTGCGGCAGATCGCGGAGGCCGTCCAGGCGGATGCGGTGGCCACGCTGGCGGAGGCCGCGGCGCTGGGCTTCACGCGCATGGAGGAGGGCGGGGACGCGGCGGGACTGGCGGCGGCGGAAGTGGCGGGTGCGCTGGTGGACCTGCGCATGGCGCTGAGCGTGGCGGAGGAGGTTGTCGCGGTCCGCGAGCCCGAGCCTGTGAATCTGACTCCGGCCCCTGCGGCGAAGCCCGCGGCGCGTGCGAGCACTCCGGCTCCTGAGGGCCGCGCCGGGACGGTGGACCGCGCGGTGCGCGTGTCCGTGAAGACGCTGGACTCGCTGGCGCTCCAGGTGGAGCACCTGGTGTCCGGGCGGTCGCAGCAGGGCCGGCGCACGGAGGGCTTCCGGTCGCTGACGGATCAGGCGCACGAGGTGCTGCTGCACCTGGAGCGCGCCGCGTCGCAGCTGGCCATGTCCGGTGGCGGGTCCGCGCTGGAGCCGCTGCGCACGGGCGTGGGCCTGATGCGCACGATGCAGAAGCGCCTGCTGGAGCATGCGAAGGAGGCGCACCGCGACGGTGAGCAGCAGTCGCTCATCGGTCAGGTCATCCGCGACGACCTGCGCGACCTGCGCATGGTGCCGGCCTCGCAGGTGCTGGAGCCCCTGCGGCGCACGGTGCGCGAGACGGCTTCGCGGTTGGGCAAGGAGGTGGCGCTGGAGCTGGGTGGCACCGACGTGCGGCTCGACCGGCGCATCGTGGACGCGCTGAAGGATCCGCTGGTGCACCTGGTGCGCAACGCCATCGACCACGGGCTGGAGATGCCCGCGGAGCGCAAGGCGGCGGGCAAGCAGGAGACGGGCCGGTTGGTGGTGCGGGTGGAGGCGCGGGGCACGCGCATTGGCGTCATCGTGGAGGATGACGGCGCGGGCCTGGACCCGGTGCGCGTGCGCGCGACGGCGGTGCGCCGGGGCCTGATGAACCAGGAGGCGGCGGACAAGCTGTCGGACGCGCAGGCCGCGCGGCTCATCTTCCAGCCGGGCTTCTCCACGCGAGATGAAGTGACCTCCACGTCGGGTCGTGGGGTGGGCCTGGACGTGGTGCTGGCCACCGCGCAGCGGCTGCAGGGCAGCGCGGACGTGGAGTACACGCCCGGCAAGGGCACGCGCTTCATCGTGGACCTGCCGTTGACGCTGGCGGCGGCGCTGGGCCTGCTGGTGCGCACCGGCACCACCATCACCGCGATTCCCTCCGACACCGTGAAGCGCGTGCTGCGGCTGGACGCGGACGACGTGGGCACGGTGGCCGGACGCGTGGTGGCGCGGCTGGATGGCGAGCAGCTCACGTTCCTGTCACTCTCGGAGGCCATCGGCCTGCCGCGCATGCCGCTCGCGCTGGAGTCGGGCCGGCGGCAGACCGCGGTGCTGCTGTCGCTCGGTGAAGAGCGCGTGCTGTACGCCATCGACGAGGTGGTGGGGCAGCAGGAGCTGGTGGTCCGCGCGCTGGGCAAGCACCTGCGGGACGTCACGCACCTGGCGGGCGCGGCGGTGCTGGACGACGGCCGCGTGGTTCCGGTGCTCAACGCGCCGGAGCTGCTGCGCGCAGCCAAGCCGGACACGCGCACCTCCGGTGGTGAGTCCAAACTCCCGCGCATCCTGGTGTGCGACGACTCGCTCACCACGCGCTTCGCCATGAAGTCGCTGCTGGAGATCGCCGGCTACCCGGTGGTGACGGCGTCGGACGGCGAGGAGGCGTGGCAGGTGCTGGAGCGCGTTCACTGCCACCTGGTGGTCAGCGACTGGCAGATGCCCCGGCTGGACGGCGTGGGACTGGCCCGCCGCATCAAGGGCCACCCCATGTTCCGGCGCACGCCCATCATCCTGGTCACGTCGCTGGACAGCAACGAGGACCGCGCGGCCGGTCTGGAGGCGGGCGCGGACGGCTACCTGGTCAAACGCGAGGTGGAGCGCGGCAAGCTCCTGGAGCTCGTGCGCCAGCTGCTGCCGGGCTGAAGCAGGGCAGGGCAGCCTGGAAACGACGACGCCCCGTCCTTCGCCTGGAGCGAGGGACAGGGCGTCTGTTCTTTTCAGCCGCGAGGCGCTTCTTCAGCGCGGGCGGACCCACGCCTTGGGCCAGTCGTCGAACTCGGTGACCTCCTGGTCGTCGACGAGCAGCGTGTACATGGACTCCTCGGGGAAGTCGCCGATGCGCAGGCGCAGTTCCTTGCCCTCCGCCTTGGTGCGCAGCGGGTGGAGCGGGTCCGACGTCTTCACCCACTCCAGCTTCTGCTTCATCAGTTGATCAGCGTTCATAGCTTTGCCTGTGGCTTGGCGTAGATGTTGTCCACGGCCTGGTTGGTACGCTGCGAGCTGTTGATGATCTTGTCGTACGCCTGCGCCTCGCTCAAGCCGCTCTTCTTGGCCTCACCGACGAGCTGGTCGAAAGAGGGGCCGTCCAGACGGCCGTACTTGAAGAAGTCGCGCGCCTTGAGCATCGCGGATTCAAACGTGCCCATGAACTCACGCGCGCCCACGCGGGCCTCGTGGCGGATGGCGTGCGCGGCCTTCGCGCGGTCCGCCAGCGACGCACCCTGCGCCTGGAGCTTCGCGTCGTTCGCAGGGATGCCGGCGATCTGCTGCTTGTACCAGGCGCGGATCTCGGTGTTCGTCGTGGGCTTCTTGGCGCCGCTCGCCTGCGTGTTGTTCACGCTCGCCGCCCCTTCGGGGTTGCGCGGGCGGGTGCGCGACGGGCTGCCGGTGGACACGTCACTCGGCGGCCGGTTGGCCGTCGGGGGCGCTGAGTTCGACCGGGCGGGCTTCGTCGGCGTCGAGGACGGCGACGTCGTCGTGGTGGGCTTCGCATCCACGGAGTTGCTGCGACGCGGCTGCGGCGTCGACAGCGCCGAGTCGGACTTCGTGGAGAGCACGCTCGAGCTTCGGTTGAGCTTCATGGGGGAGGCCTTCGGGGTCAGGAAGGAAAACCGCTTTCCCTTTTATCGCAGTTGCGAGTAGGCGAGTTGCGACCTCCGCCTACCTTTCGCGCACTGGCCCGACGTCTCCCTCCTTCTCATACTCTCAGCAGTGGGCAGGTACGGGGAAGGCGTCATCCCCCGGCAGCACCAGGGTGATTTCCAGGCGGGGCTCCACGGCCACGGCCATCGTGCCTCCCAGCCGCTCCGTGAGCTGCTGGAGCATGGCCTGCGTCCGCGCCGTCAGGGCCGCGCCAGGGCAGGCCTGGACGCGCAGCAGCCACTGGGAGGACTCCTGGGTCGGGCCCAGGTGGACGTCCACCGCTACGGCGCCAACGGTGCCCCTGGCGAGGGTGCGGGCGAGCAGCTCCCAGTCCGCCCGGGCGCCTCTCACCGGTACGGTCCGTTCCGCGGGCAGCGTCAGCGTGGGGGCGGCGCGGCCTCGCGTGGGCGCGAAGGCGCGCGTCAGCACGGGGCGCAGGTCATCCAGGCCCGGCACGGGTGGTGCCAGGCGCCGGTCGATGAGCTCCTTCTGATCCGCGGCGACCTTGGCGATGCGCTCCAGGTAGCGCTGCGCCTGCGGGCCCAGCGGTCCGCCGGTGCCCTTGAGCATCATGTCCACGTAGCCCTTGATGACCATGAGCGGTGTACGCAGGTCATGCGCCGCGCGCGAGCGCCGCTTGTCCTGCACCGCCACGGTGCGCTCCAGGCGCCGCTTCGCTTCCAGCAGCCGGGCCTGTCGTGCGCCCTGGGCCGCCTCGCGCGAATGCGCCGCGAGCAGCGCCGGGGCGAACGTGCTGAAGCGCGCCACCACGCTCCGCTGCGACGTCGTCAGTGGCGCGGGCCATATCTCCATGACAGAGGACCGCTTCGATGCATCCGCGCGACGGGCGGGGACGTTCCCCACCTTCATCACGCAAACGCGTCCTTCATAGAGGGCCGCGCCGGTCGCACCGGTCAGCCGCAAGGACGCCTTGAGGAGAGCCTCCAGGCCCGCGCGCGTTCCTTTGCGCAGCGCCTGCTCGGCCACCGCCGTCAGCGTCGTTTCCATCCTGGCATCGAGGTCGTCCTCGATGCGCCGCCCCATCCAAGCCCCAGCCCGCACGCGCCAAGGAATGGTCATGCCCGTCAAGAGGCGCAATGGCTCCACCGGGGAGCACTTCCGTTCCGCACCAGGCAGCAATCCTTTACCCACGCTGATCACGCCGGGCGGACATTTTTACCGCCGTTCGGGCAGCCCCCTCGAGCCAAACCCTTGCTCTTGCTGGGAAAAGGTTTTGGCCAGCCGCTTGCTATCACCAGCCCACGTCAGGCTGGGCGGGAAGGGGCGGATGGGTACTCTCGATTACTACGCGACGATGGCTCGGATGGCGCCTGGGGCGCTCGCGAAGAGCGCGGTCCGCCGGGTCCAGAAGGTCGCACGGCAGGCGCTGTACCGCCGCCGGGAGCAGGTGGACGAGGCGCAGCTGCTGGAGTCCTTCGGCGCCACCCGCGCCGAGGACCTGGTGACGCTCGCGCTGGATCACCGCACGTCGCGCGCCTGGTGCGAACTGTCGCAGCGCGAGTCCGCTCGCGCCGCCATCCAGAAGCTTCCGGGCGCGAAGGTGCGCACGCTCGAGCGCGCCGAACAGGCGCTCCGTCAGGAGTGGGACGTCTTCGGCATGAAGGTGGCCTTCGGCGAAGGCAAGCCGGTGGACTGGTCCCTGGAGCCGGTGAGCGGCCGGCAGTACCCGGTGGATCCCGTGGAGCGCATGCCGCTGCACGTGACGGGCATGGATCCGAAGTACCCGTGGGTGATGGCCCGGCTGGACAGCGCGCTGGCCCTGGCCCAGGGCGCGTGGGTGGCGGACACCGAAGCGGAGCGCTCGCGCTTCGCCACGGCCTTCGTCGCGCAGACGCTGGACTTCCTGCAGGCGAACCCCGTGGGCATGGGCGTCCATTGGACGTGCCCCATGGAGATTGGCTTGCGCGCGGCCAACATCGCGCAGGCGCTGGTGATGTTCGCGGACGCGCCGGAAGTGCGCCGTCCGGAGTTCCTGGTGCCCGTGCTGGGCGCGCTCGCGGAGCACTGCGCTTGGGTGGAAGCCCACCTGGAGGACACCAGCGCGGTGCCCAACAACCACCTCGTCTCCAACTACGTGGGGTTGGCGGTGGTGGGGCTGCTCTTTCCGGAGCTGCCCGGCGCGCCCCGTCAGGTGGCGCTCGCGGCGAACGGCCTGCGCACTCAAATGGAGGCGCAGGTCCACCCCGAAGGCACGTCCTTCGAGGGCTCCATTCCCTACCACCGCCTGTCGGTGGAGCTGTTCACGCTGGCCTTCCTCGTCGCTCGCGGCGCGGGCGTGTCGATGGGCCCCGCGTACGAAGCGCGTCTGCGATTGATGTTCGTCGCGGCCCGCGCGTGGTCGTCGGAAGCCGGCCTGGCTCCACAGATTGGCGACAACGACAGCGGCCGCGTGTTCCCGTTCCAGGAGCGCGAGGACGGGGATCACAGCTACCTCGCGGGGCTGGGCGCGGCGCTCTTCAACGATGCGGGGCTGGGCGGCGGCGTGTTCCCGGACGAGGCGGCGTGGCTCCTGGGCGACGCGGGCCTGGTGCGTTTCAACGCGCTGCCCGTGGCTCCGGCGCCCGCGTCGGTAAGCTTTTCGGAAGGTGGCTTTCACATCTTGCGCGGCGAAGGGGTCGTGCTCACCGTCTCGGCCGGAAAGCAGGGGCAGCGGGGCGTCGGAGGACACAGCCACAACGACAAGCTTTCCTTCGAGCTTCACCTCGCCGGCCGCCCCGTCATCGTCGATTCAGGCACGGGTTCGTACACGCGGGATCCGGCTCTGCGCAACGCGATGCGGAGCACCGCGGCGCACAACACGCTTCAGGTGGATGGGGCGGAGCAGGCCCCGTTGGATCCGGCGCGGCTGTTCGCGCTGCCGGAGGATGCCCGGGCTCGCGTCGTGGCCTTCCAGCCCGGCGCGAAGCATGACCGGTTGGTGGTGCGCCACGACGGCTACCGCCACCTGCCGGCCCCGGTAGGGATTGAGAGGACTTTCTTCCTCGACCGGCACGTGCGCGCGCTGGCCGTGGGGGACCGGCTCGTCGGAACGGGCCGTCATGAGGTGGTCGGACGTTTGCACCTGCCAGATGCGCAGGCGCGGTGGTGCCAGCCCGCGGCGGAAGTGGTGGCGCGGGCGGGGCGCGTGCAGGAGGGCCCGGAGGCCTTCGATGCGCGGGCCCTGGAGATTGGACCGGCGGATGCACCCGCGGGTTGGGTGCTCTTCGGGCGGGGGTTGGAGACCCTGCTCGTGCCGTCTCGCTACTCGCCCGCGTATGGGCGCGTGGTGCCGGCGGTGTCGGTGGAGTTCCGGAGGCAGCTGACGCCTCCGGCATGGTTGGGGTGGGTGTTCGTCTTCAGGTGATTGGTGTGGGTCGGGACGTGTGAGCCGGCGAGGCCGCACGTCAACTGCTGGGAGTAACGACAATGCGCGTGATGGTTGGCAACCCGTTGCTGGGTCGGATTCAGAATCGGGAAGCGAAGGTGGGCGTGGTGGGTCTCGGGTACGTCGGTCTTCCGCTGGGCATGGCCTTCGCGGAAGCAGGCTTCCCGGTCACGGGGCTGGACGTCGACCAGCGCAAGATCGACAAGATCGCCAAGGGTGAGAGCTACATCAAGCACATCCCCAGCGCGCCGCTGGCGGAGCTCACCAACGCTGGCAAGCTCAAGGCGACCAACGACTTCGCGAAGTCCCGCGAGCTCGACTGCGTCATCATCTGCGTCCCCACGCCGCTGACCGCGTCGCGTGAGCCGGACATGACCTTCATCATCCAGACGGGTGAGGCCCTGGCGCCGTACGTGCGCCCCGGCCAGCTCTTCATCCTGGAGTCCACCACCTACCCGGGCACCACCGAGGAGATCCTCAAGCCCCTGCTGGAGAAGAACGGTCTCAAGGCGGGCGTGGACTTCTTCCTGGCCTTCAGCCCCGAGCGCGAGGACCCGGGCAACAAGGGCTTCAACACCAAGACGATTCCGAAGGTCGTGGGCGGCTACTCGCCCGCGTGCCTGGAGGTGGCGGTCGCCCTCTACGGCAGCGCCCTGAAGGAAGTGGTGCCGGTGACCTCCACGCGCGTCGCGGAGCTCTCCAAGCTGCTGGAGAACATCTACCGCTGCGTGAACATCGCCATGGTCAACGAGATGAAGATGCTCTGCGACCGCATGAACGTGGACGTGTGGGAGGTCATCCAGGCCGCCAGCACCAAGCCCTTCGGCTTCCAGCCGTTCTACCCGGGCCCCGGCCTGGGCGGGCACTGCATCCCCATCGACCCGTTCTACCTGACGTGGAAGGCGCGCGAGTTCGAGTTCCACACCAAGTTCATCGAGCTGGCCGGTGAGGTGAACTGGCAGATGCCCTACTACGTGGTGCAGCGCACGATGGAGGCGCTCAACCAGAACAAGAAGGTGCTCAACGGCGCGAAGGTCCTCTGCATCGGCGCGGCGTACAAGAAGGACATCGACGACCACCGCGAGTCCCCGTCGCTGCGCGTGATGACGCTCCTCAAGGAGAAGGGCGCGGAGATCGCCTACCACGACCCGTTCGTGAAGGAGCTGCACAAGGGCCACGGCTTCAACATGGAGATGAAGTCCGTCCCGCTCGACCCGGAGACGCTCAACCAGTACGACGCGGTGATGATCCTCACGGACCACTCGCACATCGACTACAACGAGCTGGTCCAGCGCTCGAACATCGTCGTCGACACGCGCAACGCGACCAAGGCCGTCACGCAGGGCCGCGAGAAGATCGTCAAGGCGTAAACGAACAGGGCATGCGGGCAGGAGGGTCCTCGCTTCACGCCAGGGTGCGTGAGGGGAGGGCCCTCGCCGCGTTTCTGGCTACAGTGCGTGGCCGTGCCCGGCTCCTCCCGTCCCCTGTTCCCGATGCTCATGGCCGCGTCGCTGCTGATGGGCGCGGCGCCCGCTCCCGACCCTCGCGCTCCGTTGCTGGACGCGATGAGCGCGGAGCTTCAGCGCAACCAGCAGCAGCTCAAGGTGAACGGCCATGAAGCGCCGTACTTCCTGAGCTACGGCGTGAAGGACTACGAGTCGCGGTTGATCATCGCGCGCTACGGAGCGCTGTTCCAGGACGACGACTACCGCGAGCGCAAGCTGGGCGTGGACGTGCGCGTGGGCAGCTACGACTACGACAGCTCGGTGGCGGACTCGCTCGACTTCGGCTTCAGCACCAGCAAGGGCTCCAGCTTCACCGCGCGCAAGGACGGGCCGCAGGACGACTCGCCGCTCGCGCTGCGCACGGCGCTGTGGCTCGTCACGGACGAGAAGTACAAGGCCGCCCTCTTCCAGTACCTGAAGAAGAAGGGTGAGGACGTCTACTCGGTGGAGGACCCCAAGCGCCCCGCGTCCTTCTCCAAGGAGACGCCCGCCACCTACGTGCAGCCGCCGGTGGCGTTCCCTTTTGATCGCCAGAAGTGGCGCAAGCTGGCGCGCGAAGTGTCCGCGCGCTTCAACGCGCACCCGGAGCTGTTCGATTCAGAAGTGCGCATCACCGCGGACAAGGTCACGCGGTTGTTTACGTCGTCGGAAGGCACGCGCCTCATCACGGAGGAGACGCTGTACGCGTTCCACGTCTCCGCGGTGACGCGCGCGCCGGACGGGCAGTTGCTCGACAACTCGCGCAGCTTCTACCTGCCCACGGAAGCGGGGATGCCTGACGAGGCCACGGTCCACGCGGCGGCTCGGAAGGTCATCGACGAGCTGCTCGCGCTGCGGCAGGCACCGGCCATCACCCCGTACGCGGGCCCGGCCATCCTGGCGCCGGAGGCCGCGGGCGTGCTCTTCCACGAGACGCTCGGCCACCGGCTGGAAGCGGACCGGCAGGACGGCGACACCGACGGCAAGACGTTCAAGGGACAGGAGGGGAAGCAGATCCTCCCGGCCTTCCTGTCGCTGCGGGATGATCCGTCCCGGCGCGAGGTGAACGGCGAGCCGCTCAACGGCTACTACCTCTACGACGAGGAGGGCGTGAAGGGGCAGCCGGTGAGCCTGGTGGAGAAGGGCGTGCTCAAGGGCTACCTGATGAGCCGTCACCCGGTGGAGGGCTTCCCCAAGTCCAACGGCCACGGGCGCGGCCAGGGCACGCTCCAGCCGGTGGCGCGCATGGCGAATCTGTTGGTGGACAGCACGAAGCAGGTGAGCGACGCGGAGCTGAAGAAGCTGCTCGTCGCGGAGGCGAAGCGGCAGGGCAAGCCGTACGGGCTCATCATCCGAGACATCACCGGCGGCAACACCAACACGTCCAGCTACGGCTACCAGGCCTTCAAGGGCGTGCCGCGCATGGTGTACCGCGTGGACGTGAAGACCGGCGAGGAGACGCTGGTGCGCGGGGTCGAAATCGTGGGCACGCCGCTGTCGTCCGTGAACCGCATCCTCGCCACGGGGCAGAAGCTGGGCGTGTTCAACGGCTTCTGCGGCGCGGAGAGCGGCAACGTGCCCGTGTCCACCGTGGCGCCCGCGGTGCTGCTCCAGGAGCTGGAGCTGCAGCGCACCATGGAGGGCAAGGACCGGCCGCCGCTGTTGCCCAGCCCGGCCGCCCCGCAGAAGGGGACGGCCGGACCGGAGGCGAAGAAGGACTAACCGACCTTCTTCAGCACCACGTAGCCGGCGGCGGGGATGTTCACCGGGGTGTTCCCGCCGTTCAGCGTGGCGCCGTAGTTGCCGAAGTTGCCGCCGCCGTACACGGAGGCGTCGCTGTTCAGCACTTCCTTCCACTGGCCCGGGGGCAGCGGCAGCGAGTAGCCCTCCAGGTTCTTCTGGTTGAGGCTGCCCACCACGAGGAACTCCTCGTTGCCCGACTTGCGCGTGAAGGCCATCACGCTGTCGTCGTTGTGGGTGTAGACGCGCTTCACCTCCGCCGCCGCGCTGAAGGCGTCGCTGCTGTTCCGCAGGCCGATGGAGTCCTTGTAGAAGCTGAAGGACTGCCGGCGGGTGACGTCCAGCATCGCGTCCTTGCGCTCGGAGGCGGGCAGGGCGGCCACTTCCGAGAACAGCTTCTTGTCGTCCGCGGAGAAGGCCTTGTACGCGCTGTCCTTCGCGCGCGCGTCCGGGGACAGCTCGAAGAGGCGCTCGTAGGTGGCCTTGGTGGTGTCGTTGAACGTCACCTTGCCGAAGTCCACGCCCTGGCCCACGTCCTGCCAGCTCCAGTCGCTGTCCCAGGTGGACGGGTTGCCCCACTTGAAGTCGTTCTGGGCGCCGAACTCGTCACCCTGGAAGAACATGGGGATGCCCGGGCCGGCCATGCCGATGCCGGCGGCGAAGCGGGCGGCGCCGCGCGACCAGTTGTCCGGGAAGTCGGTGGCCTCCGCGCCCTCCGCGGTGTTCATGGTGCGCTCCGCGTTCCCCACCTCGTCGTGGTTGCTGATGATGGACAGCGCGTGCTTCCAGCCGTCCAGGCCGCGCGGGTTCGTCATCAGGTTCACGAACGCGTCCACGTCCGTCTTCATCCCGCGCGAGGCGGCCTGGATCAGGCCCGGCTTGCTGTTGTCGCGCACCAGCCGGTGCTGGAACTCCGTGTACCACTGGGCGTCGAAGCCGCCGCCCGTGCCGTCCGACTTCGCCGGACGCGAGATGTCCGGCTCGTAGTCGAACTGCTCCGCCACGGTCCACGCGTCCGGGTTGATGAAGTGCACCTGGCGGTTGATCTCCCGGAGCATCTCCCAGCCGTCCTTGCCGCCCGTGCCCTTGATGGGCTCCGTGAAGTCGAAGCGCAGGCCGTCGAACTTCAGCTCGGCGATCTGCTGCACGGCATGGTCCACGAACAGCTGCTTCACCTGCGGCGTGTTGTACGCGGGCACGGCGCCCCACGGGGTGTCGCGCTGCTCGAACTGGCCGGGCTCCTTGGACCAGTTGAAGTAGGGGTTGCTGGGGCCGCCCACGTTCCACAGGCCGTTGTGGTCGCCGAAGACGTGGTTGTAGACGACGTCCGACACCACGTTCAGGCCCTTGCCGTGGGCCGCGTCGATGAAGCGCTTGAGGGCCTCATCGCCCTCCACCCACTGGCCCGTCTCGTCCTCGAAGCCGAAGGAGCTCTCCGTGGCCAGGCTGTTGACGCCCAGGTAGCCCCAGTTGCGCGCGCCTTCCACTTCGTTGGTGGGCAGCAGCTCCAGCGTGGTGACGCCCAGCTCCTTGAAGTAATCCAGCTTCTTGATCAGGTCCTCCATGGTGGAGCGGTTGGCGTTGCCCGCCTCGCCCAGGAAGCTGCCCGGGTGGAGCTGGTACACCACCCACTTCGACGGATCCTTCTCACGCGGGACGTCGTCGTTCTTGAACTGGAACGTCGTGGGGTCGGTGAGGATGGAGCCGCGGAAGGACACGCCGCTGCCCGTGGTGATGAGGTCGCTCCACGGGTCGTTCTCCGCTGACGCCAGGCGCTCCGTGTCGGAGAGCTTGCCGTCGTTGTTCACGTCGTCGCGCAGGTGGAGCTTGCCCTGCGCGTCCTTGTCGAACACCTGGAACTCGTAGCGCAGGCCGGCCAGCTTCTCCGGATCATTGACGAGCGCGGTCCACGCGCCGGCCTGGTTGGTCATCTTGATGCGGCCGTCGTCGGTGACGTTGCGCGACCAGAAGTCGTTGAGCTTCCCGCCGTGCAGCTTGTCGATGAGCGTGTCGTCGAACTTGCCCAGGCGCTCCTGGAGCTGCTGCTTGTTGAGCGGGTTGCCGTCGCCGTCCTTGAGGATCAGGAACGCGCTGTCCGCGTCCTCCGCGCTGTCGATGTCGAAGCGCATCAGGCCGGTGGCGCCGGTGAAGTAGCGGTCCACCTCCTTGCCGCGCGTGGGGTCCAGGTAGAGCCGGTCCAGGCCGCGCTGCTCGCCCATCATCCGGCGCGCGTAGGGGTCCGGCCGGTCGCTGACAGCGCCCGTGGAGTCCACCACCTCGTAGACGTAGGCCTTGCCCTCCATCTGGGCCCACGCGCCCTTGGCCTGCGTGGTCCAGTTGCCGCCCTCGTCGCGCGTCATGGGGATGCGCTGCTCGCGGCCCTGCTTGTCCGTCACCTTCACCTGCACGGCCCGCGCGTCCGGCGCCCAGAACTTGAAGTTCACGTCCTGGCCGGACTTCTGCGCGCCCATCGTGTGGTACGTCGTGGGCGAGTACGACGCGGTGGACTTGGACAGGTCCAACTTGAGGTTGCCCTCGCCCATCACCGCCCACTGGTCCTTGCCGGACGGGCCGTCCACGCTGACGCCCCACTCCCAGTTGCGAGCCAGGCCGTCGTCCGCCACCTTCACCGTGGCCTCGTACTTGCCGTTGCCCAGCGACTTCATGGGGATGCCGCCAGAGGACCACTGCGCGTTGTAGCGGCCGTCCGTGTCCCAGCTGCCCTTGAGCTTCGGGTTGGTGAGCTCCGCGTGAGGGCCCGCGTCGTACGTGAACGTGATGGTGCGCGTGGTGGGGTTCGCCACCGTCGCGCCGTTCTTCACCGCGGACGTGGGCGCGGCGCCCAACAGCGCGCTCGCGTTGGCGGAGCGGGCCAGGTTGCCGGTGCCGGCCACCGGAGCGCGAGCGCCCGTCGCCGGAGCGGACTCGAAGCCGGACTGGTTGCGCTTCGCGGCGGCGGCCTTCGCGGCGGCGGCCCTCTGCCGCTCGGCCAGCGTGGCGGCATCCGTGGTGGTGTTACCCGTGGTGGGGGACGAGGTGGGTTTCGGGCGGTTGATTTTCGAATCGGTCACGGGGGAGACCTCCGGCGGCCCACGCATAGCGGGCTTGCTCAACTTGTCGGGCTTGGGGCCACCGGAGTTGTGTCCGGGGGCGCGGAAGTGGGCGAATGTGGGGTAGATGGTGCTGGGGGCTTGGGATTCCCAGGAATTCCGCGCCCTTCCGGGCGTGGAAGGACCAGGGGTGGGGTCAGCCGGCCCCCCTTGAAGCCCCTCAGGTACACGTAGCGGCGGAAGTCGCGGAGGAAGGCGTCCACGGGCAGCCCGATGGCCTCCAGGAAGCCTCCGGTGAAGTCCTGGCCCCTGCGCATGGCGGCGAGGACGCCCCGGATGCGCGCCTCTCCGTAGCGCTCCATGAGGAAGGTGAAGGCGTGGTGGGCGGCGCCGTAGACGGTGGCGTTCTCGGTCTCGTAGAGCGACTCGGCGCGGGCGAGCGGATCCGCCTGGGGGTACTGGTGGAGGAAGCGGGACAGGTCCTCCAGGCTGGGGACGCGGTAGCCCTGGCCGGCGGTGTACGAGGCCATGCCCTCGCTGAACCAGATGGGGATGCCCTTCTTCGTCCAGTCCGACATGGAGGCGGACGCCTGCCACATGAGGCTGTGGGTGAGCTCGTGCAGGAGCAGCTCGTCCACCTGCTTCTGGGTGGCGCCGGCGCGCGTCCAGGTGCGGGGGCTCTGGACCTCCACCTGCTCGTAGCGGGCCCAGGCTCGCAGGAAGTCGTAGCCGGAGCGGCGTGCGGCGCGCTCCAGGGCGGCGTGGTTCGGGTGGATGACCAGGGTGACGGGCTCCTGGAAGGTGCCCCAGCGGGCCAGGCCTGGCGCGGCGTTCTCCACGGCGCGGCGGACCATGTCCGCGGCCTGGGTGTCCTTCGCGGAGTGCTCGAAGAGGAACTCACCGCCGGGCAGCGCCAGCGTGGCGGTGGGGCTGTCGGCCTTCTTCGGCGCGGCGGCGCACGCGGAAAGGAGGACCGTTACCGCGAGCAGGGCGGGCAACAGGCTCCATCGTCCGGTACCGCCCACCCGCATCCTGCGTCCCTCTAGTTGGCCCCGAGCCAGCGGATCACCGAGCGGCCCACGTCCGCGACGGTGGAGAACGACGCTACCTCCGGGGCGGAGGGGCCGAAGTAGAGCATGGGCACGGCGTGCACGGTGTGTCCTCGAACCGACAGGTCCTCCACGTTGCCGTGGTCACTGCACACCAACACGCGCGCGTCGTGCGGGCGGGTGGCCGCCACGGCGCGCAGGAAGGCGTCGAAGGTGTCGAGCGCCAGGCGGGCGGCCGTGAAGTCCTGGGCGTGGCCGGCCTCGTCGGCGAGGTAGTGCTCGAAGAAGGTGAAGTCCGCCTGTCCGGCGATGCGCCAGAAGAGGGCCGCGGCTTCTCCGGGCGTGCGGTGGGGCACGTCCAATCCGTATGCGCGCGCGGCGACGCCAGTGATGTCGTGGGTGAGGCCGTCGCCGGCCCGCGCGTCGTCCAGCGTGCGCAGCGGTTCGTCTCCCGCGGCGAAGGCGAGCTTGGCGGCGGAGGGGCGCACCTTGCGCGCGGCGCGCTCCGACAGGGTGAACTCCGGTGGGGACGTGGACGGGCGCCGGGGAACGCCGAGCGCGTCCAGGTATGGCGCGGGGTACGCGTTGGCGAAGGTGGCGGTGCGGCCCGCGGCCTTGAGGCGCCGCACGATGGAGCGCTCCGCGAGCAAATCCCGCAGGGCGGTGTTGGGGTAGCCCAGCACGTGGCCGCCCACGAGGACGGGGGCGGGGTCTCCGGTGAGGATGGCCGTCTGGTTGGAGGCGGACTGGGGCCGGCCGGGCACGCCGAAGGTGGGGTCCACCGGAAGGCCTACGCCGCCATGGGGCAGGGCGGGGGCGGGGGCGTCCTGGAACCAGGCCAGGAGGTGGTCTCGGTCCGCGAGCGGGTTCACGGCCGGGTCTTTCCGTCCGATGCCCACCCCGTCGATGAACAGGACCGCGACGCGCACGGCCTGGGACTGTATCCTCGAATCCGACACGCATGGCCATCCACGGCGACCTCTTCAGCTACCCGCTCCCCGAGTTCCTTCAATGGCTGGACAGCTCCCGCAAGACGGGGACGCTCCAGCTGTCGTGGGAGGCAGGCGAGCGCAAGTTGTTCCTCTTGTCCGGCCAGGTGGGCGCCACCGCGAGCGAAGGCCTGCGCGGACGGGTGGCCCGCCTGCTGTCGCTGCCGAAGCTGGCGGCGGGCACGCGCGTGCTGGCGGCGTTCGACGAGCTGGCGCGCACGCCGGACGTGGACGCGGCCTTCGACGCGCACGGTGTGCAAGCGCGGTGGGTGCGCGACCTGGGCCGCGAGGAGTTGTTCGCGGCGATGACGGACCTGACCATCGCGGGGCAGGGCACCTTCCACTGGACGGAGGACGCGGACCGCACCGGTGAGGACTGGGTGCCGTCCGACATGAGCATCCGCGAGCTGCTCTTCGAGTCCCTGCGCTGGGTGGACGAGCAGGGGGACGTGGACAAGGCGCTGCCCATCGACGCGCTGAGCGTGAAGGCGCTGTCGCCGCCCAGCCCCAGCCAGCCGCTGATGCACCGGATCATCCTGGCGCTGACGACGACGCCGCAGAACCTGGGGCGGCTGCGGCTGTCCATGGGCGTGTCGCGCTCGTCGGTGACGCGCCGGGTGCACGAGCTGCTGCGCGCGAAGCTGGTGGAGGTGGATGGCGCGCCACAGGTGGAAGCGGATCCGGTGGCGGAGATGCTGGAGAAGGGCGCGGTGCTGATGCGCGAGGGCCAGTACGACGCGGCCGGCATCGTGTGCGCGTCCCTGCTGGCCAGCGACCCCGCGGACCGGCGCGTGCGCGAGTTCGCGCGCCTGGTGCAGCGCGAGCACGTGGCAGCGCTCTACGCGGACCTGCCGCCGCTGGTGGTGCCGCAGCTCATCCAGGCCCCCCATGCGATGGTGATGCTCAAGCCGGAGGAGCGGCAGATCGCCGGGCTCGTCAGCGGGACGTGGGACGTGTCCACGCTGGTGCTGGCCAGCCCCGCGCGAGAGCTGGAGACGCTCAAGACGCTGGCGAAGCTGCACCGCATGGGGCTGTTGCAGCTCACGCTCCCGCGCTGAGCCCTTGGGGCACGGCCCGGGAGCCGTGCCCCATGCGAATCACCCGGCGGTCGGAAGCCCCACGGCGTTGAGTCGCACGAAGACCTGCATGAGGACGTAGAGCGCGAACGCCGCGTCATCCACGCGCAGCTGCGGCAGCGTGGACAGCCCCTGCAGGCGCAGCAGGTCCGAACCATCCACGTGCAGCAGGAAGGCCTGCTGGGCCAGGGAGCCTTCACCGGCGAACGCCATGGCGCGGCGGACGGCGTCGGTGCAGGCGGTGACGCAGGTGGTGTAGTCCCCGGCGGTGAAGGCGGCCTCCGCGGCCCGGGCGTGGTCGAAGAGGTCCCCCGGCGCCAGCGCGCTCGTGGGCCCCAGGAGCTTGCTGCCCGTGTTCGGCGCCACGGCCACGGCGGGCATGGCGGCGGGCTCCACGCGAGGCGGAGCGGGCGTCGTCAGCGTGCGGGGCACGGGCGTGGCCGGGATGTTGGCGGCC
>NZ_RAWR01000080.1:0-40482 GCF_003986945.1 Corallococcus sp. AB018
TGGTGGTGGTGGGCGCGGGGGTGGGCGGACTGGCCGCGGCGGCGAGGCTCGCGAGGCAGGGCTTCGACGTCCAGGTCTTCGAGAAGACGC
Organism: Corallococcus sp. AB018; assembly: GCF_003986945.1. Lineage (NCBI taxonomy): Bacteria > Pseudomonadati > Myxococcota > Myxococcia > Myxococcales > Myxococcaceae > Corallococcus > Corallococcus sp. AB018. The sequence goes on from NZ_RAWR01000080.1 coordinate 91, forward strand.
ACGGCCCGGGAGGCCGGTGCAACCAGCTCCAGGTGGATGGGTTCACCTGGGACGTGGGCCCCACCATCGTGCTGATGCCGGAGGTGTTCGAGGAGACCTTCCGCGCGCTGGGCCGCCGCATCGAGGACTACCTCACGCTGGTGCGGTGCGACCCGAACTACCGGGTGCACTTCCGCGACGGCTCGGACGTCACCTTCACGTCCGAGCTGTGCACCATGGGCCGCGAGCTGGAGCGCGTGGAGCCGGGCAGCTTCCAGCGCTACCTGGCCTTCATGGCGCAGGGCCGTGAGCAGTACCGCATCAGCCTGGATCACTTCGTGGGCCGCAACTTCAACGGCGTGAGCGACTACTTCTCCCCCCGGGTGCTGGCGAAGATTTTCAAGGCACGCGCGCACCGCCGCATGTACGCGGACGTCAGCCGCTACTTCCAGGACGACCGGCTGCGCGCGGCGATGACGTTCCAGACCATGTACCTGGGCGTGTCTCCCTTCGAGTCGCCCGCGGTGTACGGCCTGTTGCCCTTCACGGAGCTGGGCGTGGGCATCTGGTTCCCGAAGGGCGGCCTGTATGCCATTCCGCTCGCGCTGGAGCGCCTGGCGCGCGAGGAGGGCGTGACGCTGCACTACGGCCAGGCGGTGGAGCGCATCCTCACCGAAGGCGGGCGCACCACGGGCGTGCGGCTCGCGGGCGGCGAGGTGGTGTCCGCGGACGCCGTCCTGTGCAACGCGGACCTGCCGTATGCGTACGAGAAGCTCTTGGACCCGAAGGACGCGCCGTTCAAGCGGGGGGAGAAGCTGCGCTTCACCTCCAGCGGCTACATGCTCTACCTGGGCATGAAGAAGAAGGTGCCGGGCCTGCTGCATCACAACGTGATGTTCGGCCGGGACTACGCGGGCTCGTTCGAGGACATCTTCCAGCGCTTCCGCGTGCCGGAGGACCCCAGCTTCTACGTCAACGTGCCCACGCGCACGGATCCGTCGCTGGCGCCGGAGGGGAAGGACTCGCTCTACGTGCTGGTGCCCGTGCCGCATCAGCACCCGGGGATGGACTGGAAGGTGGAGGGCCCGAAGGTGCGCGCGAAGGTGTTCCAGCGCCTGGCGGAGCTGGGGTACCCGGACCTGGAGGCGGACATCGAAGTGGAGCGCGTCTTCACCCCGGATGACTGGGCGGGCACGTACAACCTGGCGCGCGGGAGCGCGTTCGGGCTGGCGCAGAACTTCTTCCAGATTGGTCCCTTCCGTCCGGCCAACGTGGACCCCCGCGTGAAGAACCTCTTCTTCGTGGGCGCCTCCACGCAGCCGGGCACGGGCCTTCCCACGGTGCTCATCTCCGCGCGGCTCGTCACCGAACGGCTGACGGAGTGGGCCCAGAAGCAGGGCGTGGCGCTGTCGCCTCGCGCGGGCGCTCCGGCGGTGGAGGTGGCGGCATGAGCGTCACCGCTTCCTCGGCGCTCATCGCGCAGGGCTACCGGCGCGCACGGGTCGTCACGCGCCACCACGCGAAGAGCTTCTTCTTCGCGTCGTATCTCCTCTTCGGACAGCGGAAGAAGGCGGCCTTCGCGCTGTATGCCTTCTGCCGGCGGCTGGATGACCTGGTGGACGCGGGCGAGAGCGCGCTGCCGGGCGAGGCGCCCATGGACCTGGCGACGCGCCTGGCCCGGGCTCGCGAGCGCGTGGCGGAGGTGTACCTGCCGCTGCCGGAGCTGGCCTCGAAGGAGCTGGGCCCGCCGTCCGCGCGGCAGCCCTCCGCGGAGGCGCCGTCGCCGTGGGACCCGAGCGAGTTCGCGGCGCTGCGCCACACCATCCACCACTACCGGATTCCGGAGCAGCCCTTCCAGGACCTCATCTCCGGCATGGAGATGGACCTGACGAAGGTGCGCTACGACACGTGGGAGGAGTTGGACCTGTACTGCTACCGGGTTGCAGGTGTGGTCGGGTTGATGCTGACGCCGGTGCTGGGCTGCGAGGACTCGCGCGCGGTGGAGCCGGCGGCGGACCTGGGCCGCGCGATGCAGCTCACCAACATCCTTCGCGACGTGCGCGAGGATCTGGAGCGCGGCCGGGTGTACCTGCCCTCGGAGGAACTGCGGGCCTTTGGCCTCACCGAGGACGACCTGCGCGCGGGGCGGGTGGACGCGAAGTGGCGCGACTTCATGCGCTTTCAAATCCAGCGCGCGCGGGCGTACTACGCGCGGGCGGCGGCGGGCGTGCGCTACCTCACCGGCTTTGGCAGCCAGCGCATGGTGCGGCTGATGGGCTCCATCTACGGCGACATCCTGCGCGACATCGAGGCGCGGGATTACGACGTGTTCAGGGGCCGGGCCCACACGACGACGGCACGCAAGCTGGAGCTGACGGCGACCGTGTTCCTTCGGCCCCGGGCCGCGCTGCCGGAAGCGCCCCTGGCCCTGCCGTCCGCGCCGGTGCCGCTTTTGCCCACGGGCACGGGAGGCTCGCGATGAAGGCCTCGCGCGTGGCGGTGATTGGCGGTGGCATTGGCGGGCTGACGGCCGCGGGCCTCCTGGCGAAGGAGGGCCACGCGGTGACGCTGTTCGAAAGCGGCCCGACGCTGGGCGGCAAGGCGCAGGCGGTGATGGTGGAGGGGCTCACGCTGGACACGGGCCCCACGCTGCTCACGTTGCCGGCGCTGGTGCGCGGCACGTTCGAGCAGTTGGGCGCGCTGGACCTGCTGCCACCGTTCACGGAGCTGGAGCCGCAGTGCACCTACCACTTCACGGACGGGTGCGGCTTCACGGCGTACAAGGACCTGGAGCGCATGGCGGACAGCGCCGCGGAGCTGCGGCCCGTGGAGCGCAAGGGCGTGCACTCCTTCTACGCGGAGGCCGCGGCCATCTGGCGCGCGGCGGGCGAGCCCTACCTGGAAGCCCCCTTCGAGGGCATGGCCGGCTTCATGGCGCGCGTGGCCCGCAGGGGCATTGGCGCGATGCTGGCCGGGATGAAGATGGACACGCTGCATGCGCTGGCGGCGAAGCACTTCCAGACGAATCACCTGCGGCAATACGCGGGGCGCTTCGCCACCTACGCGGGCGGGTCGCCGTACGCGTCCAGCGCGGCGTTCGCGCTCATCCCGCACATCGAGCATGCGTATGGCGTGCACCACGTGCGCGGCGGCATCGGCGCGCTGGTGGAGGCGCTGGGGCAGGCGGTGCGGCGGCTGGGCGTGACGGTGCACCTGGACACGCGCGCGCGCTTCGAGCGCATCACCGAGGGCTACCGCGTGGAGCCGGTCGCGGAGGTGTTCGACAGCGTGGTGGTGAACGCGGATCCGCTGGCGTCGCTGCGCCGGGAGTCGGAGCCGCTGTCGCTGTCCGGCTTCGTGCTGCTCCTGGAGGTGGAGGGGCGCACAGCGGTGCCGCACCACGCGGTGATGTTCGGCGGAGATTACCGGAAGGAGTTCGATGAACTCTTCGCGGGTCAGCTCGCCGAGGACCCCACGGTGTATGTCTGCAACCCGTCCGCCACGGATTCGAGCATGGCGCCGCCGGGCCGCACGGGGCTGTTCGTGATGGTGAACGCGCCGGCCATGCCGCTGGAGGAGGGCAGGGCGGATCAGGCCCGGCGTGATTGGGAATCCAGCGCGGAGCGCGTGCGCGAGCAGATGTTCGAGAAGCTCGTGCGGCACTACCCGGCGTTGAAGGGGCGCGTGCGCGTGGTGGGGCAGCGCTCGCCGGTGGACCTGGCGGCGCGCGGGGCTCCGGGTGGTTCCATCTACGGCTTCCTGCCGCACGGCCGCTTCGGTCCGTTCCGCAGGCCGCGCATCCGGGGCGGCACGCCGGGGCTGTTCTTCGCGGGCGGCGGCACGCACCCGGGCGGCGGGGTGCCGCTGGTGATGCTGTCGGGCCGGTTCGCGGCCCAGATGGCGTCCGCGCACCTGCGGGAGGTCGCATGAAGTCCGTCCTCGCGCAGAACCTCCTGTCCGGCGCGGCGGAGTCGTGCGCGCTGCCCGCGCTGCCGGACATGGCGGGGGCGTACCGCTGGTTCTACGCGGACGTGAGCGCAGGGCCGTACAGCGCGGTGTGCATCTTCATGCTGGGGTCGTTGTTCTCACCGCGTTACTCCGTCGCGGCCCGGCGTGGAGGCCATCCGCTGGCGTACAGCGCGGTGAACTTCGCGCTCTACCACCAGGGTGTGCGCAAGTTGTGGGTGCTGAGCGAGTACCCGCGCGTGGAGATGCAGGGGCCGGGACGGCTGCGCATCGGCCGCTCCACGTTGACGCACGCGGTGGATGGCACGGTGCGCATGGACGTGGATGACGGGACGGCGCCGTGGGGCCGTCCGGTGCGCGCCAGCCTGACGTTGCGGCCGCTGACGGGGCGGGGCACGGAGGTGCAGCTCATGTCGGGTCTGCCGCATTACTGGCAGGCATTGGCGCCCCGCTCCGAGGCCCGGCTGGAGGTGTCCACGCTGGGCGTGACGGCGGAGGGGATGGGCTACCACGACACGAACCACGGCCAGGAGTTGCTGGGCGCGCGGCTGTCCGGCTGGCACTGGGCGCGCACGCACCACGCGAACCACACGGTGGTGGACTACCACCTGCCGGACGGCGTGGCGCCGGTGCGCATGATTGCGGGCGCGAATGGCGTGGTGTGCGAGCGCGGCCCGAACCCCGAGGCGCGTCCCACGAACCTGACGGGCTGGGGGCTGCGCGTCCCCTCGAAGCTGCACACGGGCAACGAGGTGGTGGGCGTACCGCACCTGCTGGAGTCGTCGCCCTTCTACGCGCGCCTGGAGTCGCGGCGGGACACGCTGGACACGATGGGCGAGGTGGCGGACTTCCGCCGCTTCCATTCCCCGTTCATCCGCTGGATGGCGCACTTCCGCACGCGCGTGGGGAGGGCGGCATGAAGGCGGCCATGCGTCGGCATGAGTGCGCACGGCGTTCGAATCGCGCCATGAACGCGCGTGGGCAGGCGCTGCATTCATGCGAGCGCAAGGGGCGGACGCCATGAACGCGCTCGGCTTCTTCACGCTCGGGTGGACGGCGATGGCCGGTGGCTTCAGCGCGGTGGCGCTGGCTCGGCTGTATCGCCGTGCAACCGTGACGGTCGGAGGGCCACTGCCTTCCGTGCTGCTCCTGCGCCCCGTGGATGCGCCCACGCCGCTGGAGCTGGAGAACCTGGCGCACCGTATCGACTACGCGGGACCGCTGGAGCAGGTGGTGCTGTCTCCATACCGGCCGCGCCTGGCAGAGGGCGTGCGCTGGCTTCCGAGCGACCCCGTGTGCCCCAACCGCAAGGTGGGCCATCTGCTCTACGCCCTGGAGACGCTTGATGTTCGCGGACGGGTGGTGCTCGCGGTGGACGCGGACGTGGCGGTGACGGGCGCGCTGGTGGAGGGCCTGGCCTCTCCGCTCGTGGCCGGCGCCGCCTTGAGCACCGCTGCTCCCACGCCCGTGGGCGCGATGGACGCGGCGGGCCGCGCGATGGCGGGACTGCTTCGCTACACGCATCACAGCTTCCGCGCGCTGCACGCGATGAGCGCGGGCGCGCAGGCCGTGTGCGGCAAGGCGCTCGGGCTGTCACCGCGCGCGGCGGAAGAACTGGTCGGACTGTCGGACCACATTGGCGAGGACCTGGAGCTGGCGAAGCGGCTGCACGCGCGTGGCCTGGAGGTGGCCCTGAGCCCCTCGCCTGCGTGGGTGCCTGTCGCCAACGGGACGTCGTGGCGCGTGCCGCTGGAGCGGTTCACGCGCTGGATGCAGGTGCTCGCGAGCCACCGGCCCGGTCTGTATCCCACCGTGCCGCTGCTCTTCACGCCCACCGTGCCGCTGCTGCTCCTGGCCGCGTGGCTTCATGAGCCCGCTGTGTGGCTCGCGGTGGCGGCGCTCGTCGCCGTGCGCACGTTGCTGTCGCTGCGCCTCGCCGCGCTGAGCCGAGTGCCCTCGGAAGTGGACCGGGGCCACGCGCTGACGGACTGGATGCAGGGTGAGTTGCTGCTGCTCGCGGCCTTCGCGGCCTCGCTGACGCGGCAGGGAAGGGTGACCTGGCGCGGCCATACCTACGCGCTGGAAGCTGGGGGACGCATGGTGCGGGTGGCGTCGCAGTGGAGTGGAGGCCCGGGATGACCTACGCGCGCTTCCTGGGCATCTTCGTCGTCCTGCCCATCCTGTTCCTGCTCGTGCGCTATCGCCGCACGCTGTCGTGGCGCGGGCTCGCGCCCATGGGCTTGCTGTTCATCGTCGTCTACGCGGCCACGTCGCCGTGGGACAACATGGCCGTGAAGTGGGGCCTGTGGGGCTTCGACCCGGAGCGCATCTGGGGCGTGAAGCTGGGCTACCTGCCGCTGGAGGAGTACCTCTTCTTCGGCCTCCAGACGCTGCTCGTGGGACTGTGGGCGCGCGACCGGCTGGAGCGCGTGCTGGCGAAGAAGCCTCAGCCCGTGGCTCACGAGCAGAAGTCCGTCCGCGCGGAGCGGACCCTGGAGCCTTCCGAGGTGTCGCCATGATGGAGACGCGCTGGGCGTACCTCATCCACCTGCTGGCGTGGACGCTGCCTGTGATTGCCATCCAGCTGGCGGTGCTCGTGAACCACTACAAGTCCCGCTCGGGCGAGGTGCTGCGCGCGGTGCTGCCCCCGGCCCTGGTCGTTGGCGTGTACCTGTCCATCGCGGATCACCTGGCCATCTCCACTGGCATCTGGAACTTCGGAGAGGGACGCCACGTGGGCGTGTACATCGGCGCCGTACCGCTGGAGGAGATCCTCTTCTTCCTCATCACGAGCGTGCTGGTGTCGCTGGGGCTCGCGCTGTTCACGGCGCTCCTGCGGCTCCGGGAGGCTCGGGCGTCTTGATTCGCGCGGCCAAGGGTGGGCCCTTCGGGTGGGCGGTGGACCGGTACATCGGGTGGAAGGTCCGCTCGACGTTCCGGGGCCTGTGGGTGCGCGGCGAGCTGCCCACCGACGGCGTGGGCCGGCTCGTCTACCTGAACCACTCCAACTGGTGGGATGGCTTCGTGCTGCACCAGCTCTGCCAGGCGGCGGGCTGGGACGGGTACTGCCTCATGGACGAGGAGAACCTCCGCCGCTATCCCTTCCACACGAAGATGGGCGCCTTCAGCATTCGCAAGCAGGACGCGATGTCGTCCCTGTCCTCCCTGCGGTACGCGAAGGAGTTGCTGCGCAAGCCGCGCGCGGCCGTGTGTGTCTTTCCGGAAGGCGAGCACCGGCCCTTCGGCGTCCACCCGCTGAAGCTGGAGCGCGGTGTGGAGTTGCTCGCCCGCGCGGCGAAGGCGGAGTGCGTGCCCATCGCCATCCGCTACGCCTTCTTCGAGCACGAGCGTCCGGACGTCTTGCTGGAGGTGGGCGAGGTCCACGAGGCCGGTCCGCTGGAGCGCTTCCAGAGCGGGCTGGAGACGGTGGTGCGGCGGGTGTCCGAGGCCACGAGCCTGGAGGGGTTCACGCGGAAGATGGCGGGGGCACGCGGCGTGGCGGAGCGCTGGGACCGCGCGCGAGGCTTGAGCCCATGAGCCTGCGCATCCGCACCATCGCCCGGCTCACCGGCATCCGCGAGGCCACCCTGCGCGCCTGGGAGCGCCGCCATGGCTTCCCGCGCCCGGAGCGCAGCGAGAACAACTACCGCGTCTATTCACGCGACGAGGTGGAGGCCGTCCGCCGGGTGGCGAAGCTGATGGAGGAGGGGCTCTCGGTGAGCGAGGCCATCGCCCAGGTGCGCGACGAGCCCCGGACGTCCGTCCCTCCGTTGGCGCGGCATGTGGAGCGCTTCTGGGCGGCGGTGATGGTGCTGGACTCGGAGGCCGCGGACGCGGCGCTGTCCGCGGCCCAGGTGGGGCTGTCCGCGACCACGTATTGCGACACCGTCCTCATTCCGCTGCTGCGCGAGATGGCCTCGCGCCTGGACGTGGCGCGCGAGCACATGGCGTCCGCGCTGGTGCGGCATCGGCTGCGCATGCTGCTGGCGGGGATGGAGCGTGTGGGCGAAGGGCCCCGGGGAGTCCTGGCGTGTCCTGCGAGGGACCACCACGAGGGCGGGCTGCTCGCGCTGGGCGTGCACCTGAAGGCGCGGGGCTGGCGGGTGACGCTGCTGGGGGCGGACACGCCCGCGGAGGCGTTGGAGGGGGCCTGTTTGCAGGTGCGCCCGGACCTGGTGGCGCTGTCGTTCATCCGCCGCCGGGACTCGGCCGACTTCGTCTCGGTGTTGTCCGAAGCGATGCATGCGTGCGCGCCCGCGCCGGTGGTGGTAGGCGGGCCTGGGGCGAGGGAGCACCTGAAGACGCTGTTCACCCTGGGCGCGCAGTACGCGGAGTCCGCGGAGGAGCTCATCGCCGTCTGGCAGCAGGCGCGAAACGCGCAAAACCGACCGTGAAGCACGCACACCATGGCTGAGCGCACCTATCGCATCCACATCGCCGCGGAGTTGTCGGGAGTCCGGGTGGAGCTCATCCGGGCCTGGGAGCGCCGCTACGGGGTGCTCGAGCCGGAGCGCACGCCCGCGGGCTATCGCGTCTACACCGACCGTGACGTAGCCCTGCTCAAGCGGCTCAAGGCGCTGACGGACGAGGGTGTTGCCATCAGCGAGGCTGCGAAGCTGCTGCCACAGCTGCGCGCGGAGCTGGACGTGGCGCCTTCCGCGCCCATCGAGAATCTTCAGGCGCGGACCGGGTCGCAGCCGGAGACGTGGCGCGCGGCGGTGATGGCCGCGGCCGAGGCGTATGATCAGCCCCGCGTCGTGCGCATCCTGGACGAGGTGCTGACAGCGCTACCGCCGTTGAAGGCCTTCGAGGACGTGCTGGTGCCGGTGCAGCGCGAGGTGGGCGACCGTTGGCACGCGGGCACGTTGACGGTCGCGCAGGAGCACCTGGTGACGCAGGTGGTGCGCGAGCGGCTGGTGAGCCTGCTGCACGGTGCCCCACGGGGAGGACGCAAGCACGCGGTGCTGGCGTGCTTCCCGGAGGAGGAGCACGAGATCGGCCTGTTGGGCGTGGCGCTGCGGCTGCGCCACGCGGGCATGCGGGTGACGCTGTTGGGGCAGCGCGTGCCGGCGGAAGGACTGGGTGAGACGGTGGCCCGGGCAAAGCCAGACGTGGTGGGCCTGTCGGCGGTGATGAACCGGGGCGCCACGGTGTTCGAGGACGTGCTGACGCGCATCCAGGCTGCGTTGCCCAAGGGCCTGCCTCTCTGGGTGGGAGGCCCCGCCGCCCAGGCGCACGCGGAGGTCTGCGAACGCCTGGGCGTGAGGCTCTTTGCTCACGAGGACGACTGGACGCGGATGGCGGGCTGAAGCGCCCCCGTCGCTATTCCGGATCCAGGGCCCAGGTGCCCTCAGCCCAGCGTTTCAAGGTCTGTCCTGCCTTGAAAGGCACGAATCCTTCGCCCCTGGCCGCCTCCATCAAGACCTCGCGTGCCTCATGCGTCCGGTAGCGAAGCAGGTAGGCCGCGGCCATGACTCGCACATCCATCCTTGGATGACTGAAAAGCACCGAGAGCGCCTCGCGGCCTGCATCCCCATGCGCCCGGAGTTGCTCGAAAGCGGAGATGTACTTCCTCGCGCATCGGTTCCCGGTCTTCGCGTCGCCCTGCCAGATCGCGTCGGTCTGGGCGGCGACGTTCTCGGCAAACTCCCTGACCAAGCCCTCCAGAGTCATCACCAACTGCTTCTCCGGCCCGCTCACTGGAACAGTCCTACTCTTCCAGGGGAAGGGCTCCGTTCTTCCACGCATCAAGGGTCATGGCCGCACTGAGACCCATCAGGCTCGACGCAGGCGTAGACAACATGGAGAGCACCGCCTCTGCCTCACTGGAGGCGAACCGCAAGGCAGCTGTCGCCGCCCAATATCTCGTTCCTTCCTCGGGGTCGGAGAGCAAACCCAGCAAGGCCGCCTCCGCCTCAGTCCCGCGCGCTCGTAACTCTCGCCTGACGGCGGCCGCGTGCTTGTACTCCTTGTTGGCGGCGCGAGTGTTGAGCGCGTTCAACAATCGACCGTGTTTCGCTGAGACCTCGCGAAAGCGCACGATCAACTCTTCCAGCGTCAGCGTCTTGAGGTCCTTTGTCTTCATGGAATGGCTCCGTACTTTCTCATGGTTTTCAGTCCGAATGCCCGCTGTGCTTCATAGGACTGCACCCGAAGCCACTCTCGAACGACTCGACCTCCCGCAGCGTCTTGCACGGATGAGTAGAACGCACTGAGCAACTTGTGCTTCTGCTCATCAATGGCGATGACATTCTCGGTGTTGTGGATGGCCTCCGGCCCGAAGCGCTGCACGTTTCCGGGCGTCTGCTCGACGATGTGGTGCCATTGTTTTCCGCTGCCCGCAGGCCCCATCGCTTTCTTGAAGCCACTGAAGGTCTTCCACGCCTTGACGCGGGACTTCACCGGCCCATTCGATGACATCGCGACAGCGCCTGGCGCGAGGCCGAGTGTGAATCCGTCCGCGGCGATGGCAACCGTCTCGACCTGCCCCATGGCTGCGTAGACCACGCCGGCCTCCGCCTCGGCGCGTACGGCGGCCTGGGCCACCCCTGGCAGGCCCGGGAGCTTCGCACCAAGCGTCGCCCCCGTGCTTCCAATGGCCGCCGTCGCCAGCATCACGAAGGCCCGTGCCGCCTGCCGGCCCATCACCTTGCCGAATCGCTCTCCCGCTCCGCGCAGCTCGTCAAACGTCAGCGCCGCATCCGACTCCGCCATCAGGTGCTGGAAGCCCTGGATGAGGGCCCAGAACGTGTCGATGCCCACGTAGCCGATGAGCGCCGCCGTGAGCACCGCCGCCACGCCCTTCGTCGCGGGCTCGGGCACGGTCCAGAGCAGCGCATACGTGACCGCTGTCCACAGAGCGGCCTGCATCAGCGCTTCGGGATTCGCCATGTCCTTCACGGCGTCCCACAACTCGTCCAGCACCGCCCCCTTCGCCAACGCGAGCGCCAGGGCGAAGCGCGCGTCCCCCGTGATGACCGGGCTCTCCTTCAGCAGTCCCAGGCAGTCACCGGCCCGTCCGGTCCGTCCGCACCAGCGCAAGTAGGCGCGGGTCATCTCCACGTCAGGCTGCGTCTGCTCGGAGGACAGGTGCTCACCCGGCCCGAGCGGCGTGATGCGGCGGCGCCGCACATCCACCAGGTACGAACCGCTCCGGGGCTCCACCTCGAAGAGTCGCCGGGCCGCATCCTGGGCCCTCGGTGACAACCGAAGCCCCGGAGCCAGCCTCGCCACGGCCTCCTTCAGCGCCCCCGCATCAAGTGGGACCGGCCGGGCCGTTCCATCCGCACGAGGCACGTGGACGACAGGCGCACCGCCCCCCGTGTCGAGCCGGACGACCTTCGTTGCACTGCTGCACCCGACTAGCGCCCAGAACAGGGACAGCACCAGCCATGGAAGCCGCATCAGAATCTCCAATTGCGAGCAATCGTCTCGGCTCAGGCGAAGGCATTCTTTCGGTGCACCCGGAGCGAAGGGAAATGGGTCGCAGGCGGCTGCCGCTCCGGGGAATCCCGCTCATGGTAGCAGCGGCCGTTCAGGGACGGCCATCCCCAAGAGAGACACTTCAGGCCCTCTGGCCCGTGGAGCGCTCCTCACTCAGGGTGTGCGTTGCGGACCCGTCACGCGGTTGAAGAACACTCCCGTGTTGCCGACTCTTTCAATTCCCTCCTTGACCTCCTCGGAGACAATCAGGGCCAGTTCCCAACCCACGGGGCGGAAGACACGCGCATCTTCAATTTTCGAAGTGTCGATACGCAGGCCAGAGATTGAGCGGTACTCGCCTACCCGCTCGGGTACAGCCCCGTCCGGAGGATATATCTGGACCTCGCGACAGTTGGCTTCGTCAATGCACTTGAAGCGCCGGGTCGCGTTGACGACATAGTATCGCTCTGGCGTCCCCTCAATCTCTATCGGGAACAACTGCACGTCGTCAGGCGCGAGTTCCCGGAAGACGCTCGCGGCCTGCTCATTCGCAATGGGCGTGCGGTCTGCATTGGCTACCGAAAAGGTGCGCTTCGTATCAACGTGAAAGGGGGTTGTCTTGAGAGGTCCCGGGTCAATCACCGGTCTGCCTTCCACGAACATCCACGGTTCCTCCAGCGAGCCCCCGTCCATGGGGACGGGTGTATCAAGGCACCACTGAGATACATCCCCAATCTCCACCGCGTAGAATTCTCGCGCCATCTCAGCCTCCACCCACCACGACCAGTTGCCTCAAATCCGAGCCAGTCGTAAGAAGATCTCCTGCAATCCTTGCCAGCTCCTCAATCAGGCGGCCCCGACACGGCTCCTCTGATTTGCATCGCCCCAACGCCTTCTCCAATCGGTCGAGAATAGCCCGATGGTATTCGCGTGGGTGCGGCCCCTGATGGGCTTTCAGACGTACCTGGTTCGCTTGGTGCAGATGTGATGAACAGGGCCCTCTGCGTTACCGGGTATTCGTCCCTGCTGGTATATCGCAATCGCTGCGACGGCACCCGGTGCGAGCGTGACGTTGAGCACACCCCGTCGCGAGCAGCAGCAACAGCGTGACGGCTCCGGCCAGCCTCATGGCGCTCCCCAAGCTCAGGAAGCGCGGCATCCTGACCTCAGTGTGTCAGGGCCTCCAGGGCTTTCGCCTGCGCGTCGATGAAGTGCCCGTAGTCCGAATCCACCTGATCCGAATAGGCACAGGCGAACTCGGTGACGGCTTCGTCGAAGTGGTCCTTGGTGCCCAGGTATCCCGCGATGAGCGCGGCGTCGCCGGTGCGCGCATGGGCGCGGGCCAGGGTGGCTCCACACGCGTCCGCGTAGTCCTGGAACACCGGCCCCTCCATCTTCTCCGCGTCCAGCGAGCCCTTCATGTCGCGCAGCTGGCGCACGTAGAAGGCGCCCATGCCCTCCACCTCCGTCCAGCCGAGGAACAGGTCGGAGAAGGCCTGCATGCGCCGCTGGCCCACCACCACGCGCTCTCCCGCGCTGTGGAACTCGCTGGGACCCAGGTAGGGCTCCATCACGGAGGCCTTGGCCTCCTTGAGCTGCAACACCAACGGGTCCTCTCCACCGTTGCCTTCACACAGCACGACGTAGGCTTGCAGCCCCACGCTGCCCACGCCCACGACCTTGAAGCCCCACTCCTTGCGCCGGTAGCGCAGGCACAAATCCCTCACCGCTCCGTCCAGCGACTCCAGGTAGCCCACCGTGAGCCGCTTGATGCGCCGATCCAGCTCCGTGGACGACACGTCCATCTTCACCGCGCTGAGCGGGAAGAGCAGGGGCGGCTGGTAGGCCAGGTGTCGCTGGCCGTTGCGCTCCACGGTGAGCTTCTCCACCGCGTGCGCGCTCGTGTGTCGCTTCGCCTTCTCCACCGCCTCCGCGGCGAGCTTCGCGGTGTCGACGGAGTCGGAGTTCTTCAGCTCCTTCGCGTCCACGTGGAGCGACCAGACCTCCAGGAGGCTCCGGGTCGTCAACTCGCGCATCGTGAGCCTGTAGGACTCCACGGCCTTGCGCGCGGCCTTCTTGCCGCAGCGGGCACCCAGGCCGTTCTGCTTCGCGGCCACGACGAAGCTCGCGGCCAGGCGCTTCACGTCCCATTCGAAGGGGCCGGGCAGCGTCTCGTCGAAGTCGTTGAGGTCGAAGATGAGGTTGCGCTCGGGCGTGCCGAACAGGCCGAAGTTGGCCAGGTGCGCGTCTCCGCAAATCTGACTGCGCAGGCCGCTGTGCGGCGTGTGGGCCAGGTCGCGCGCCATGACGAAGGGCGTGCCGCGCAGGAAGGCGAACGGGGACTCGGACATGCGCTCATGGCGCACGGGCACCAGCCACGGCAACCGCGTGGCGTCGGACTCCTTGAGCTGCGCGAGCGGGTCGCGTCCCCGGAAGGCCTTCCACGCGGCGTGGCTGCTCCGGGGACAGCGCTTGCGCAGGGCGCGGCCCGCGTCCATGCGCTCCTCCACGGAGCGGAAGTCCACGGCCTGCAGCCGCGAGGGCTTCAGCTTCCGGGGCGTGCGCCGCATGCGCTGCTGTTTCTGGTTGGATACGAGGGGAACCTTCGCGGCTCCCAGCTCGGATGTACCGTCCGCATCCATGGGGTGTGTGACTCCTCACCGCCAAAAGTGGGACCGGCACCCCGGAACCGGAAGCGTCCGGGGCCGGAAAATCGCTCACCCCTGGAGCAGGGGCGGATGCAGTGTTCAGTCCCGAAGGAACACCTTCCTCGGCGTGAGCGGGATGCCGCCCTTTGGACGCAGGGTGATGGCGGGAAGAACCTCCGGTGCGGGCCCTGGCGCGGCGTCGAAGTGGAAGCGCTGGAGCACCGTGGCCAACACCAGGCGGATGACCATCAATGCGGAGCCCGCGCCGATGCAGAGCCGGGGCCCTCCTCCGAAGGGACAGTAGGCGAAGCGCGGGATGCGCCGCTCCAGCCCGTCCGCCCAGCGCTCGGGTCGGAAGGACTCCGGCTCCGGGAAGTGGCTCGCGTCCCGGTGCAGCGCCCACTGGGACCACGCGACCACCGTCCCTGCTGGCACGTGGACGCCGTCCATCCGGTCGTCCTGCTCCGCCACCCGGCTCATGCCCCACGCGGGCGGATACAGACGCAGCGACTCCTTCACCACCTGCTCGCAGTACGGCAGTGACGGCAGGTCCGCCACCGTGGGCTCGCGGCCTCCCAACACCGTGGCCAGCTCCCGCCGCAGCGCTGCTTCCGCCTCCGGATGGCGCGCCAGCAACCACAGACTGAGCGCCAGCGCGGCGGCCGTCGTCTCATGCCCGGCGATCATCAATGTCAGACATTCGTCGCGCAGCTGCGCGTCCGTCAGGTGCTCGCCTTCCTCGGCCTGGGCCTCCAGCATCAGGCCCAGCAGGTCGTCACCCGTGCCTCCCTGCCTCCTTCGGCGCTCCACCACGTCATCCACGACGGCGTGCAATGCGCGCAGGCCGGCCCTGAACCGCAGCTGTCCCGGCGTGGGCACCCAGGCGGGCAGGGTGATGGGCGTGTCGAAGAGGTGCTGGGCATGCAGCATCACCGCCTCCATGGCCCGTCCCAGCTCCCTCGCCTGCGCGGAGAGGTTCGCGCCGAAGAGCGTCTCCGCCACCACGTCCAACGTCAGCGCCATCATCTCCGGGTACGCGTCGAAGGACACTCCCTCCCGCCGTGACGCCATCCAGGTGTTCGCGGCCTTCACCGCCACGCTCCCGTGCGCGGCCAGCAGGTTCTTGTGGAAGGCCGGCTGCATCATCCGCCGCCGCCGCATCCAGAAGTCGCCGTGGCTGGTGAACAGGCCGTGGCCCACCACCGCCTCCAGGGCGCGCTTCTGGAACGCGTCCTTCGGGTAGTTGCGGAAGTTCTTCACCAACACGTGCTCGATGGCCTCCGACGTGTTGAGCAGGTAGACGTCCGTCCCCACGAAGCGGGTCCGCACCACCGCGCCCCGGTCCGCGTAGCGCAGGAAGAATCCCAGCGGATCCTTCCGGTACTCCAGCCCCTGCCCCACCCACGGCAGCCCCGCGGGAAGTCGGGGCGGAAGGACCGCGGAGTCGGAAGGGGCGGCGTGCATGCGGCGACTCCTGGACGGGGGCACAAAAGACCTTCCCGAGCGCTCGAGTGTACCCGAGCCAGACCGGTGGAGGCCCAACGGTGACGGCGCACGCTACAGACCCAGGCGCGTGTGACATGCGGGGCTACTGCAACTTACCGCGTCAGCGGTGTTTCCGAGGGAATCCGGAAAATTTGTTTTCGCATGTTACTGGCTCGGCGGGTGCAGAAGCCGTCGGCACCGCTCGCGGGGCGGATGTCTCGCGCGCGGTGTTTCACCCACCGGGTGAAACACACCCCATTTTCGAGGTTGAAGACATGCGGACGATGAAGACCGGATTCGTGATGGCGGCGGCGTTCCTGGCGCTGGCGGGTTGCCAGGGCCCGGACGACAGCGCGCAGGCCCCCACGGGCACGCAGGAGTCGCAGGCGCAGGGCTGTGTCTCGCGGTTCAATGGCATCCAGAGCTGCGCGGTGGGCAACGCGCAGCTGGCCGCCACGGCGGAGGGGCTCCAGGTGTTCGGGCTCGCGCAGGGGACCGCGAACGGCGTGGCCAGCCACTTCTCCAACGCGACGGGCTGGCAGCAGGCCGCGCGGATGAACCTGGGCGGCGGTCAGGGCCAGTTCTCGCTGGCCGCGCGTGACGCGGACCAGGTGGTCAGCACCCTGAGCGTCACGCCGAGCGCGAACGGCTCGCAGCTGTCCGTGGCGCCCGCCTTCACCGGCACGGCCGGTGGCTCCACCTACCGCGTCAACGTGTACCGCGACGGCGTGTTCCAGGGCGGCGGCACCCACGAGCCCGCGGCCCGCGTCGTCATCTTCACGGACTGGATGGGCAACGTGTACATGGCCTGGGGCTTCGCGGCCATCGACTTCCGCCACCTGCCGTTCCCGTTCGCCGTGCGCGCGGACTCCGTGCCCCAGACCGAGGACGGCGCCTGCATCTGGCGCATGAGCCTCAAGGGCAAGACCTTCACCACCCAGGTGAATGGCCAGCAGCTCACCGGTGACACCCTGGAGCTGGTGGAGCAGATCGGCGACGGCGCCTATCCCTACCGCCACTTCTCCGGCATCGACGTGAAGGGCTCCGCTGGCAGCTACACCATCGTGAACGAGGCCACCGCACTGGTCAGCGCCGACGGCGCCCAGGCTCGCTAAGCCATTCCGGTGAAACACCTCCCGTCCCCCGGCTTCGTGCCAGGGGACGGGGGCGTGTGATTCACCAGAGCTGGAAGAGCTTCTTGTTCGAGCCGTCACCCGGGTTGTTGTAGAGGACGGCGTCCGCCCAGCGCGTGACGTCGAGCAGGAGCGCTCCCCACTCCGCGACCGCCGAGCCCGCGAGGATGAGCGCCTTGTCGGCTTCGCCCGGGATGAGGCCCGCCACGCCCTCTCCCGTCATGCCGCCGAAGGACAGGACGTTGGCGCCGAACTTCTCCGTGTCCCAGAAGGTGGAGTGGTAGGGCACGGAGGGGTCGATCTCCCCATCCAGCTCCAGGATGTAGCTGACGACCGACAGGACCAGGCTCACGAGTCCCATGAACGTGAGCAGCGTGCTGTCCGTCATCTCCAACGCCTTCGCCAGTCCCTTCGCCTCCACGTCCGCGCCCCGCGTCCAGCTCAGCAGGGACACGAGTCCGGTGACCACGGCCTCCAGGGAATAGAGCGCCCAGACCATCCGGTCCAACTGCTGCGAGGGCACGTCCTCGTCGAAGGGGAAGCTCCCCGCCACCCCCGTCCAGGTCGCGACGGTCTGCCCGGTGGAGAACCACCGCTGCGCGGGCGCGCTCTTCGTGAGCTGCCCCCCTGTCAGGAAGAGCGTGTAGCAGAACGAGGAGATGATCGAGAGCGCCCCGCCGATGACCGAGTAGTTGTGGGCGGAGTCGCCAATCACGTTGTCGCCGTTGTCGTCCTTCGACTCGGGCAGCGCCATCAGCGACGTCGTCCGCCAGGGCGTCATGACCCGCATGAAGCTGGACTGCTTCTGTTCGGGGATGGGTGCATGGCCCGTCAGCAGCTTGAAGACAATCGTGACAGGGATGGCCGCGAGCAGGCTGAGCGCGCCCAGCATCGTCAGCGAGTCCTCGCCCGTGAGCTTCTTGTACAGCCAGCTCAGGACCGGGATGTTGAACGGGCGCAGGAGCACGTCGTCGAGAATCGACTGGCTCACGTCCGCGATGACCTCGCACAGGCCCACCAGCAGGTCCCTGGCGGCGGCGAGCAGCGTCTTCGCGGCCTCGCCCGCCAGCAGCTGGACGATGGAGTGCAAGCTGACGGTGCCCTGCTGCACCATCGTCTGGAGGCCCTGGCACAGCTCCTTCACGGAGTCCGCGACGTCCGACAGGATGTTCCCCACCGTCTGGAGGAAGTCGGTGACGGCCTGCGCCACCGGCGCATCGGAGTCATCGGCCGTGCTCTCGCCGATGCCGCCGTGGGACACCTGGTAGGTGGAGAAGGTCGCGCCCGGGCTGGTGGTGAGGCAGTCGGTGGCGGACTTCTGCTCCGGCGTCTGCGCGGCCTGTGTCTGCGTCACCACCTGCTGCGTCGTCACGTCCGGCATGCCCAGCGCCGTCTGGCAGACGCCGTCCCACTTCGCGATGAGCCCGTTGAAGTACTCCGTGATGGAGGCCTCCATGCCCTGCATGCTGCCCGCGAGCGCGAGGACCACGTCCTTGGTCATCGCCTCCATCACGCGCTGGGTGGCCAGGATGTCGTCCCACGCGAACAGGAATCCCAGGAACGCGATGATGTCTTCAATCAGCACCGCCAGTTGTTGGAACAGCCAGCTGATGAGCTGGAGCGCCTCCTTGATGGTGCGCACGACGAACGTCACCACCTGTTCGCCAATCTTCACGAAGAACTGGAGCAGCGTCTTCGTGCCGCTGAGGATGGGCTGGATGACGTATTCGTAGACGGCGCCCGCGGCGCTCTTGAGCGCCTGGAGCACGTCGCCCGCCGCCGTCTCGATGGCGTTCGTCACGTTGCCCAGCACCGCGAAGGACGTCTGGGTCTTCGCCATCGCCGTGGGCGCCGCCGGCTCCAGGGGCGCCGACGAGCCGTCCGCGGGCAGGCTGTCCATGTTGTCCATCAGCTGCTGGAGCGACGCCTGCACCTGCGCCACCAGGTCCGGGTCCGCGCCGGGGGGCACCATGGGCGTGCCGTCCGACTTCGTCCACTGGGACAGGTCCTGGCCCTTCAGCTTCGCGGCCAGGTTCGCGCGCAGCTCCGCGCTGGGGTCCGCCGTCACGTCCTGCGCGAGGAACGGCGCGCTGAAGCGGAACACGGGCGTGCCCACGTCGGACACCTTGTTGATGAGCGTCACCGTGCCGCTGGCGTCTGTCTTCACCTCCACGCGCGTGCTGGTGTCCAGGTCCGTCCAGTAGCCGTTCACCATCACGCGGGACCACTCGGAGGCGTTCACCTGCACCGGCTGGCCCACCAGCGCCGCGCCCTGCGCGTCGGTGAAGCGCACCACCGTGGTGTAGCTGGGGAACTCCTGCCCGTTGGCCAGCGTGGGCAGCACCATGTCCGTGTTTTGCCACGCGGTGGTGTCCGGGTCCTGCCACAGGTACGTGATGAGGCTGTTGTCCGTGGAGGTCACGAACAGCTCCCCCGTGGAGCGCTTCTGGTTGCGGCGCGGGGACAGCCGGGCCACGTGCTCGCGCTGCTGGAGCGGCGCGGACCAGCCCTCCGTGGCGCCCACCGTGTTGTTCAGGGAGAACAGCCGCTGGCCGCCGTCCACCGCCCACACGCTGACGCGCTGGGAGTCCTGCTGCGCCAGCACGGAGGTGACACCGGACAGAACGTTCGAGGACGCGATGGCCAGCGCGGTGCTCTTCGCGTTCTTCAGCCCCGTGGAGGGGAACCACGACAGCCCGTCACCGCCCACGTACAGCGCGCTCAGGCCCTGGTTCTGGCGGTCCTCCAGCGCCCACAGGCAGCGGCCGCCCGACGGCGCCGTCACCGACAGCGAATGCGTGGTGTTGGTGGACGGGTCCAGGAGGCTGGTGAAGGTGAGGCACCGCTTGCCGGTGTTGTCGTCGAACAGCGACCAGGTGCCCCGATAGGAGATGCCGGTGATGGAGGCTCGGGCCACCACCACGTCGTGCAGCGTCTGCATGTCCTTGGGCGGCGCCCAGTTCACCCACGCGCTGTTCGTGGCGCTCGTGGACGCGTCCACGAAGTATCGGCCGGTGGAGCCGTTCGTGTTCTTCACCTCCGCCACCAGCAGCGGCGCCTCGCTGGCGCTGACGAAGTCGCCCAGCAGCAGCCGCTGCACGGGCATGCCGGTGGGGGCTCCGTTGCGCTGGACCCACGCCGTGTTGAGCGTGTTCCACGGGCCGCCGTCCGGTGTGGGCGTGAGGGCGGGGGAGACGAACACGTGGCTGCCGCCCGTGCCGTCATCCATGGCCACGGCGATGATGACCTGGCCGGAGGGGGCCTGGACCACCGCGTAGCCCTGCACGTCGTGGTTCGCGTCCGGGCTGAGCTCGACCTGACGCCAACCGGTCGTCACGGTGGTGTCGCGCAACATCACCCACAGCGTCTTGCGCGCGGTGTTCGCCGAGGACGCGCCCACGCTGAACAGCAGCGGCGAGCCGCCGGTGTCCTCGGCGGAGGCGAGGGGATAGGCCGCGTCCACGGAGGTGGCGGCCAGGTAGTTGTACATCAGGCTGGAGGAAACAGTCGCCGAGCCCGTTTGGGTTGTCTGGGACATGGATGGGTTCCTTGGATGTCTTTGGAAGGGACGGGGGCGCTTCAGCCGGGGAAGGACACGTCCACCTGGACGGCGCCTTCCGAGTTGAAGACGAACTGGCTGTAGTCATGCGCGGAGCCCGTGGGCAGCACGACGCAGTCCTCGATATCCAGCGACATGGAGGCGTTGTTCTGGAAGGTCGCGGCCAGGTTGTTGGCGAAGTCCTGCGCCTTCTGCGTGATTTCGTCCTGCGGCGACGTGGAGGACCAGTTGAACAGCTTGTTCAGCGCGTTGAAGACCCAGCCATCCAGGGTCTTGTCCACGTCCGGCGCCGGGGCCTTGCCCAGCACGATGCTCACGGACGTCACCAGCTTGCCGCCGTTTCCGGCCGCGAGGGTGATGGTGCCCGTCCAGGGCTGCACGTAGGTGGCCTTTCCCAGGACGTCCTTCAGGCCCAGCCCGATGAAGTCCAGGGGATACTGGCTGGCCTCGATGTTCACCTGGAACTGGCCGTTCATCGCCACCGTGCAGCGGTCGGTCTGGGTGAGGTTGGGCTGGGTGGTGAAGACGATGGTCTCCGTGCCGCGCACGTACTGGTCGAAGCCGTTGTCCACCTGGACGAACTCGCCCCGGCCGTCGTTCTTGCTGGAGTTGTCGCGCGAGCCGACGCACTGGTACATCAGCGGCGCCAGCCGCGAGAGGGTGCCGGGGATGCCGGAGGCCCTCAGGATGGCGGGCAGCACCGTCGGCTTGAGGTAGCCCTCGCCCAGCGTGTCCTGGCTGAGGAACAGCCTCGCGCGGGCCTCCGCCGGGGTGCCGTCCGGGTTGGTGGTCGCGGCCAGCGGCGCGGTGAAGCCGAAGCGCGAGTTCCAGTTGGGCTCCTTCCGGCCCCGGCTCATCATGCACACGTTGAGCGTGCTGAAGTTCCCGTTGGTGCTGTAGCGGGTCGTGCGCTCCTTCGCGAACGTGGGGATGATGCTCGCGGGGCTGCCCGGGGCCTGCGTCGTGTACGCCACGTCCATGTGCCCCACGCCGGCCAGCGTGGCCTGGAGCGCGCTCTGCGCGGCCTGGCTGAGTGACACGGACTGGTTGCTCGCGTTCACCACCTGGAGCGCGCGGAACAGCGACGGCTGGGCCAGGTCCAGGAAGAGGCGGTAGACGGAGTAGTTGAGCGACTGGAGGCCCTGGATGTGCTGCTTCGCCTCCGACGTGGCGGCCAGCGTGTTGGGGTCCGTCACCTGCGCCTGCGACAGGTCCAGCGACACGATGACCGTCGTCCCCGACAGGTCCTGCGTCTTCGTCGCGCCTGACTCCACGTACTGGAGGGTCGCGGTGGTGAAGGGCAGGTGCACGTCCAGGTGGGTCGTCTGGTCGTCGGGCACCGACACGGTCGGGTCGCCCATGGCCGTCACGGTGAGCTGCGCGCCTCCGCTGGCGGCTTGCGTGAAGGAGGACGGGATGAGCTGGTAGTAGCGCAGCGCGTGCAGTTGCTTGTTGATGAGGCCCACGGACAGCGCCCACACCAGGTCCCACTCATGGGGCGCGCGTGGCTTGAAGTCCACCCGGTAGGTGGTCGCGTGGTGGTCTCCGCTCGCGTCCGTCTGGGTGATGACCACCGGCGCGAGGCTGGCGTTCGTGGTGGCGGTGTAGTGCTCCTCGTGCACCGGGCCGCTGGCGAAGTCCCAGTAGAAGGAGAGGGGCACCTGCTCGTTCCCCGTCTCCAGCTTGTACGTCACCGTGCCTTCGGGGCCAGGGGAGACGGAGTTCTTCTGCTCGATCTTGAAGGTCGTGCTGGAGCCCGCCGCGATGCTGGTGGCGGGCGCGGATCCGCTGAGCGTGCCGTCCTTGTAGTCAGGCGTGCCGCGGTCATCGATGGGGCAGCCGGAGTTGTTCTGGATGGTGAGGGTCGTGGAGATCGTCATGGAAGGACCTGGCGGGAGGGGGACACCTGCCGTGAAACAAAACCTGTTTCACGGACGCACCCTCTCCAACTGCAAGGTCAGGACCAGAGCTCAACCCCGCGTGATCACATCCACGGCCCGTGCACGCGCCCCACGCTGCGTGCTGACAGGACGCGCTTGCGTCGTGTCGCGCGCTACCGCTCGTCGCCCAGCGCCGGCCGGAGCTGGCCGCTGTTGATGGCCAGGGACAGGTCGCGCTCCATCGCTTCGACCTCCTCGCGCGGGCCGGCGCGGAGGGCCTGGTGGAAGCGCCGTTGATCATCATCCGTGTCTGGAGGAGGGTCTTCATCAAGAGGCTCCGGGGGCGTGGCGCAAGCAGCGGGACTACGGCGCCTTCGGCTCCAGGTGCGAGCCCTTGAGCACGTCGAGGGACTGACAGACGCCGTTCACGTCCCAGGTGAAATCGATGAAGGACGCGTCGCCAGCGGACTGCGCGCTGCGCACGTGCGCGGGACAGGGCCGAGTAGCAGGTCGCGGACACGTTCGCCGCGGACACGGCGTAGCACCGCACCGACTCATTGCCCGCTGCGTCCGCGGACGTGCGGCAGTAGATGCGCTGGACGGTGTCGGTGCTGATGGGGTTACGCCCGTCGCGCTGATGAGTCCCGGGCATCTTCCGGAAGCCGTCCTTCCCACCCTCGCGGGCCCGCCACTATCGTCCGGGCACATCCCCTTCGCAGGAGCGTCCGCATGGGCAGCTATCTGGACTTCTACCGCCGCTCCATCGAAGCGCCGGAGGCGTTCTGGGCGGAGCAGGCCCGGCTCATCGACTGGGAGCGGCCTTTCGACGCGGTGCTGGACGACTCCCGGCCGCCCTTCGCGCGCTGGTTCGTCGGTGGGCGCACCAACCTGTGCCACAACGCCGTGGACCGGCACCTGGCCACCCGCGCGGACCAGCTGGCGCTCGTCTTCGAGTCCACCGAGACGGACCAGCGCCGCCAGTACACCTATGCGCAGCTCCACGCGGAGGTGAACCGGACGGCGGCCATGCTGCGCTCGCTGGGCGTGAAGCGCGGGGACCGCGTCATCGTCTACATGCCCATGGTGCCGGAGGCCGTCTTCGTGCTGCTGGCCTGCACGCGCCTGGGGGCCATCCACTCGGTGGTGTTCGGCGGCTTCGCGGCGCACAGCCTGGCCATGCGCATCGACGACGCGAAGCCTGTCCTGCTGGTGACGTCGGACGCGGGCATGCGGGCGGGCCGGGTCGTCCCCTACAAGCCGCTGGTGGATGAGGCCCTCACGCTCGCGAAGCACCCGCCCGCGCGCGTGCTGGTGGTGGACCGGGGGCTTGTTCCCAACAGCCCCGTCACGCCGGAGCGCGACGTGGACTTCGCCACGCTGGGCCGCGAGCACGAGGGCGCCCAGGTTCCGGTGGAGTGGATGGAGTCCTCGGAGCCCAGCTACATCCTCTACACGTCCGGCACCACCGGGAAGCCCAAGGGCGTGCAGCGCGACACGGGCGGTTACGCGGTGGCGCTGGCCGCGTCCATGCGCCACATCTACACGGGCCAGCCCGGCGAGGTGATGTTCACCGCCTCAGACATCGGCTGGGTGGTGGGCCATTCGTACATCGTCTACGGCCCGCTGCTGAACGGCATGACGACGGTGCTCTACGAGGGCCTGCCCATCCGCCCGGATGCCGCCGTCTGGTGGCGGCTCATCGAGCAGTACAAGGTGAGCGTGATGTTTACGTCGCCCACGGCCATCCGCATCCTGAAGAAGCAGGACGCGGCGTTCTTGAAGCGCCACGACACGTCCAGCCTGCGCTACCTGTTCCTCGCGGGAGAGCCGCTGGACGCGCCCACGCACGCGTGGATTTCGGACGCGCTGCCGTCCACGCAGGTGTTGGACAACTACTGGCAGACGGAGACGGGCTGGCCCATCCTCGGGCCCGTTCCCGGGGTGGAGCCGCGCAAGCGCAAGCTGGGTTCACCGGGCGCGGCCATCTATGGCTATCGCGTGAAGCTGGTGGATGGGCTGAGCGGCGAAGAGGTGACGGCGGCGGACCAGAAGGGCGTGCTGGTGATTCAGCCGCCGCTGCCGCCGGGCTGTCTGTCCACGGTGTGGGGCGACGATGCGCGCTTCGTCTCCACGTACTTCGCGAGCTTCGACACGCCCCTCTACAACACCTTCGACTGGGCCACGCGCGACGCGGATGGGGATTACTTCATCCTGGGCCGCACCGACGACGTCATCAACGTGGCGGGCCACCGCCTGGGCACGCGTGAGATTGAAGAAGCCATCAGCGGCCATCCGGCCATCGCGGAGGTGGCGGTGGTGGGCGTGAAGGACGAGTTGAAAGGCCAGGTGGTGATGGCCTTCGCCGTGCCCAGGGACCCCGTGCGCCTGCAACGCGAGGAGGACCGGGATGCCCTCTCGCGCGAGGTGATGGACACGGTGGGCCGGACGCTGGGCGCGGTGGCCCGCCCCGCGGCGGTGTACGTGGTGGCGAACCTGCCCAAGACGCGCTCCGGGAAGCTGCTCCGCCGCAGCATCCAGGCCGTGGCGGAGGACCGCGAGCCGGGAGACCTCACCACCATCGAGGACCCGGGCGCGCTGGAAGGCATCCAGGCGGCGCTCAGGGCGCGGCCTCCGAAGGCGTAGCCTCAGCTCCGGCGCTTCGGCTCGCGCTTCGCGCCGGGGGCCGCCGGGTCCTTGGGCAGGTGTCTCAATCCCATCCACCCGAGCGCGGCGACATGGCGGGCCACGTTCTCCGTGGAGAAGGACTTGCCCTCCGCGGCCCACCAGTGGCCCACCTGCGTCACCATGCCCACCAGCGCGTTGGCGTAGATGGGCGCCACCTTGGACGGGTAGCCGGCGCGCTCGAACTCGCTGCGGAAGACGTCGCTCACGCGCTGGGCCAGGTCGTCGATGACACGCGTCAGTCCGCGCCGCGCCGCCGCCGTGGGCGAGTCCCGCGTGAGCACCGCGAAGCCCGCCGGCTCCTCCTTCACGTAGGACATGAACGCCAGCACCGCGTCCTCGAAGCGCTGCCGGGGCGTGCCCTGCGCGATGCTCGCGGACACGCGCGCCACCAGGTCCTCCAGCTCCCGGTCCACGATGGCCGCGTACAGCCCCTCCTTCGCGCCGAAGTGCTCGTAGACGATGGGCTTGGACACGCCCGCCTGCTGGGCGACCTCTTCAATCGAGGTTGCCTCGTAGCCCTTCGAGGCGAAGACCGACCGGCCGATCTCCATCAACTGGATCCGGCGTTCCGCGCCCGTGAGCCGCTGTTTCTTCTTCAAGTTGACCTCTAACCTACCCGTCGGTAACTTACCGGACCGAAACCTACCATTCCGTAGGGAAGGCGTGGAGTCGCCACCGTCATGAAATGCTTCGTTTCGAAGGGTGTCGAGTCCGTCATGGGGCGCGCGTGAGCGCGGTGGTGTTGGGAATGGAGAAGCCGAAGCTGCGCGGGGTGTTGCACCAGTGGGCGGCGGCCTTCTCGGTGGGCGCGGGCGTGGTGCTGGTGGCGATGGCGCCCACGCCTCGCACGATGCTGGCGTCGGCGCTGTACGCGCTGAGCCTGGTGGGGCTGTTCACCATCAGCGCGACGTACCACCGGGTGAACTGGTCGCCGAAGGCCCGCGCGTGGATGCGCCGGGCGGACCACGCGGCCATCTTCCTGCTCATCGCGGGGACGTACACGCCGGTCATCCTGCTGGGGCTGCCTCCCGAGGTGGGCAACCCGCTGATGGCGTGGCTCTACGCGGGGGCGCTGCTGGGCATCCTCCAGTCGATGTTCTGGGTGGGCGCGCCCAAGTGGGTGACGGCGGCGCTGGCCATCGGGGTGGGGTGGACGATGATGCCGTACTTCGGCGACGTCTTCCGCGCGGTGGGGTCTTCCGCCATCGTGCTCATCATCGCCGGGGGGCTGGCGTACACGCTGGGCGCGCTCGCGTATGCCTTCAAGCGGCCCAACCCCCTGCCTGGCGTCTTCGGCTACCACGAGGTGTTCCACGCCATGACGCTGGTGGGCGCGGGGCTGCACTTCGTGCTGGTGCTGCGCCTGGTGCGCGCGGCGGGGTAGGGCGCGCTTCCCTTCAGCGCCCCGCCACGGCGAGCCGGCGCTTCGGGGCCGCGGGCTCTGGAGCCTTCCGGCCCAGGTAGGTCTCTCCCCAGGACTTGAGCGCGGCAATCACGCCTCGCAGCGTCTGGCCCTGCGGCGTGAGGCTGTATTCGACGCGCGGAGGCACCTCCGCGTACACCTGCCGGTGCACGAGCCCGCTCTCCTCCAATTCGCGCAGGTGCTGCGTCAGCATCCGCTGCGTGACGTCCGGGATGCGCTTGCGCAGTTCGCCGAAGCGCAGGGTGCCTTCGAGCAGGTGGTAGAGGATGAGCCCCTTCCACTTGCCCCCAATCACATCCAGCGTCGCGGACACCGGACAACCGGCGGAGCAGTCATAGGTCTTGTGCCGGGCCATGGTTCCCTTTTCGTGCGTATGGGCGGAAATCCTGCGTACTTGTCCGTTCCGACCTTCGGGACGATGTTGCACGCAAAGGAGCCCCCAATGCGAGCCGTCGCCCTCACGAAGTACCTCCCCAGTGATCATCCCGAAGCCTTCGCCGACGTGGAGCTGCCGGACCCCACGCCCGGTCCCGGAGACCTGCTGGTGCGCGTGCGCGCCGTGTCCGTGAACCCCGTGGACGTGAAGGTGCGCGCGCCCAAGGACAAGGTGGAGTCCTCGCCGCGCGTGCTCGGCTGGGATGCGGCCGGCGTGGTGGAGGCCGTGGGCAAGGACGTGAAGCGCTTCCGCCCTGGTGACGAGGTCTTCTACGCGGGCTCCATCGCGAAGCCCGGCACGGACTCCGAGCTGCACGTCGTGGACGCGCGCATCGTCGGCCGCAAGCCGAAGGGGCTGACGTTCGCCCAGGCGGCCGCCCTGCCGCTCACCTCCATCACCGCGTGGGAGTTGCTGTTCGAACGCCTGGGCGTGCCTCGACAGAAGACGGGCACTCGCAAGGACGCGCTGCTCGTGGTGGGCGGCGCGGGCGGCGTGGGCTCCATGGCGATTCAGATCGCCAGCAAGCTGACGGACCTCACGGTCATCGCCACGGCGTCGCGGCCGGAGACGGTGGAGTGGTGCAAGTCCCTGGGCGCGCACCACGTGGTGGACCACCGCCAGCCCCTGGCCGAGCAGGTGAAGGCGCTGGTGCCGGGAGGCGTGCGCTACGTGATGGCGCTCACCGCG
Organism: Corallococcus sp. AB018; assembly: GCF_003986945.1. Taxonomy (NCBI): domain Bacteria; kingdom Pseudomonadati; phylum Myxococcota; class Myxococcia; order Myxococcales; family Myxococcaceae; genus Corallococcus; species Corallococcus sp. AB018. The sequence goes on from NZ_RAWR01000080.1 coordinate 27,394, forward strand.
ACGGAGCAGCACTTCGCGCAGCTGGTGGAGCTGATGGCGCCCTTCGGACACCTGGGCATCATCGACGACCCGCAGACGCCGCTCGACGTGAACGCGATGAAGCGCAAGAGCCTGGCGCTCCACTGGGAGCTGATGTTCACCCGCGCGCTCTACGACGCGGATCCGCTCTCCCAGCAGCGGCTGCTCGACGCGGTGGCGGACCTGGTGGAGGCGGGGACGCTGCGGACCACCATGACGCAGGACTTCGGTCCGCTCACCGCCGCGAACCTCCGGCGCGCGCACGCGGCGGTGGAGACGGGCCGCACGCTGGGCAAGATCGTGCTCAGCGGCTTTCCCTGAGTCCTCGCGGAGGCGGTGAAGTCCGTGGCGCCCGCCGGTAGACTCACGGGCCTCGTGGGCACCGTGGAAGACACCTCTGGAAGCGCGTGGCGTGCCTGGGCGAAGCGGGCCGCCGCGTGGTCCGTGCCCGCGCTCTTCTCCGCGTTGGAGACGTACACGTTCAGCCGGGACATGGCCGGGGCGCCCGCGCTGTGGCGGGTGTTCGCGGCGCAGATGCCCGCCTGGTACGTGTGGCTGCCCCTCACGCCGTGGCTCACCCGGCTCGCCGCGCGCGAGCCCCTGAGTCCTCCGAGGCCGCGCTCCGTCCTCGTGCACCTGGCGGCGTGTCTGGGCATGGGCGCCCTGTTCGCCGCCGTGTACGCGCTGACGACGGCGCAGTTCATGCCCGGGCGTGATGCCACCTGGGCCGCGCGCTGGCTGCGTGCATGGTGGGGCTGGCTGCCGATGATGGGCATGGCCTACGCGACGGTGCTGGCTGTGGCCTCCGCCAGCCGGGCCTCCCAGCGGGCGAGGGACAGCGAGCGGCAGGCCGCGGTGCTCGCGGTGCAGCTGGCCGAGTCACGGTTGCTCGCGCTCCAGACGCAATTGCAGCCGCATTTCCTCTTCAACACGCTCAACGCCATCGTGGTGCTGGTGCGCGAGAAGGAGACGGAGGAGGCCGCGCGCATGCTGGTGCTGCTGAGCGACCTGCTCCGGCAGTTGCTCCAGCAGGGAGCCACCCAGGAGGTGTCCCTGCGCGACGAGGTGGCCGTGCTGTCGCGCTATCTGGAGCTCCAGCAGCTGCGCTTCGCGGACCGGCTGCGAGTGGAGTGGGCGGTGGAGCCGGAAGCGCTGGAGGCCCGAGTGCCCCACCTGGTGCTCCAGCCGCTCGCGGAGAACGCGCTCCGCCACGGCATCGGCGTGCGCTCCGCATCCGGGGTGCTGCGCATCGGGGCACGGCGGTGCGGAGACGCGCTGGAGCTGACCGTGCGTGACGATGGTCCGGGGCTGCCCCGGGACTTCGACCTGGAAGCGGCACGGGGCATCGGCCTGTCGAACACGCGCGCGCGGCTGTCGCAGCTCTACGGCGAAGCGGGACGGTTGGGAGTCGCCAACGCGGAAGGGCAGGGCACCGTGGCCACGGTCCTGCTGCCCTGGCGCTCCAAGCCGGGCGCCGCTGGGGTGGCGCATGGCTGAGCTGCGGGTGCTGCTGGTGGATGACGAGCCGCTGGCCCGTAAGGGATTGCGGCAGGCCCTGGCACGCCATCCAGACGCGGTGGTGTGCGGCGAGTGCCGCGACGGCCGCGAAGCGGTGGATGCCATCCGTGCCCAGCGTCCCCACCTGGTGCTGCTGGACGTGCAGATGCCGGAGCTGGATGGCTTCGGAGTGCTGCGCGAAGTGGGCGTGGAGCACATGCCCGCTGTCATCTTCATCACCGCGTTCGACACCTTCGCCGTGAAGGCCTTCGACGTGCACGCGGTGGACTATCTGGTGAAGCCCTTCGACGACACGCGCTTCGACGAGGCGCTGGCCCGGGCTCGTCAGAGGCTGCGCGCCGGCGAGGCCGCCGAGCTGGGCCGGCGACTCGCGGACCTGTTGGCGGACGCGGGCCCGGCACCAAGGCGCGCCGAGCCTCCCGCGGACCGGCTGCTGGTGCGCGTGGGGCTGCGCTCCGTGCTCGTCCCCGTCGCGGACATCGAGTGGGTGGAGGCGGACGACTACTGCGTCACGTTGCACGCGGACGGCAAGGCCCACGTGCTGCGCGAGAGCCTGGCGGCGCTGGAGGCGCGGTTGGACCCGGAGCGCTTCGTGCGCATCCACCGCTCCGCCATCGTCAACGTGGCGTGCATTCAAGAAGTGCACCGGCCCTCGCCCACGGAGCAGGTGGTGGTGCTGCGAAGCGGCATGCGCCTGCGAGTAAGCCGTAGCCGCCGCGAGCACCTGGAGCGGCGGCTGGGCCGGGCCCGCTGAAGCCTCCAGACAGCCCAGGTTGTCCACCGCCCGCCGGGCGCGGTCTTCCAAAACCTGTCCGACAGTCGGACAGGTTTTCGCTGTGCGCCGCCGACGGGGAGGCCCGGCTGGGTTCTCACCTTCTCATCGGTGGCGACAGGTTTCTTGGCCGAGGGCCTCAGGGCTTGCGGACCTTGTCCACTGCGGTGGTGAGGGCGCTCCAATCCGTGGGCTTCAGGTGCATGCCAAACACCTGGGACACCGGGAGCTTCTCTCGCGCGGCCACCTCCACCGTTTCGTCCACCTGCTGCACGTTGAAGAACGAGCCGTCCGGCTGGGGCTGCACCAGGTCGGATGTGTAGAGCAGCCGGTGCTCCGGCAGCCATGCGAACAACATCCGCTCACCCGTCTCCGTGCGCACCGGGACGAGCTCCAGCCGGTTCTTCCCGGCGCCCAGCACGCGCCGCCCGTTTACGACCTGGAGCTTCGCTGCTCGCGGCTTCCTGGCGAGCGTATCCGGCACGAGCGTGCGCGGCGACGCCACCAGCCGCTCCACCAACGCGCGGTTGAGATCCAGCACGTACACCGGGACGCCCCGGGCCACGTACTCGCGCAGTCCTCCGATGTGCGGCCATGCGTCGCTGGTGGACACCACGGCCTTGACCTTCAATCCCGGGAAGCGCTTCGCGGCCTCGTCCATCACTCGCGCCGAGTAGCCGGACGCGAGCGGGCCCTCCACCACCACCACGCCGTCGTCCTGCGCCACCAGCGCCACGTTCCATGCTCCCGGCAGCTGCACCACACCGGGCGCCATCTCCACGGGCGGCGCTTCCGGACGGACCACGGGGGCTTCGTCCAGCTTCCTCGCGCTGCGGGCCTCGAAGCCCTGCTTCACGTCATCCGCCACGGCGAAGTCCGCGTCCGCGAGCGGCGGATCCACCGTCACCGCCGTCACCGTGACGGAGTGGTGGGGCTGGCCGTTGCGCGCCCACTCCCAGTGGTGCGGGTAGCGCAGGCCTCCCGGCTCCAACGTCCACGCCTGGAAGGACAACACGGTTCGCACGTCTCCCCAGACGCTCCAGAACGGGTCCTCCGGATGCGCGTCCACCGTCTCCACGGCGGTGGGCAGTCCCGTGCGGGCGTTGAGGAACAGGCGCACGCTCGCGCGGTCCTGGTGGAAGGCGACGACGTGGTGGGGCACCTCCTGCAGCACCGTGTCCGCCTGGGCTCGCAGGTCCTTGGCGTCCAGGGCCGCGAGCAACACGTGCTCGGGCGCGAAGGCCAGCCGCTCCTGCATGTCCTGGAGCTGTGCCGCGCCCAGGGGCCTCCACTTCCCCTGGAAGTCCGCCGCCGCGACACCGTCGGCGAGCAGCATCGTCACTCCCTTCCACTCATCCATCACCATCCCGCGGCTCTCCGACTTCTGGCTCAGGCGGCCTCGGCGCAGGTCGCGGACCTCTTCGAACTGCTCATACATGACGAGGAAGGGGGGCGTGGGGCGCTCGGACTGCTCCAGCAGGTTCCAGTGGCCCACGCCTCGAAGACGCAGGCCCTTGAGCGCGCGGAGCCGGGCCTCGCCGCCCATGGCCTCGGCGGCGGCGCGGACGTGGGCGCGGCCCGGGTCCTCGGCGGCGGAGGCGGGCAGGGTGAGCAGCAGCGCCGTGACAGCGGACAACAGCAGGGGGCTTCGCATGGCCCCACGATGTCGCGGACGGTACCTGCCTCCAGGGGCCATGCCGCCAGTGACCTGAATGGCGCGGCGAACGGTGCTCGGGGCGCGGCGAATGGCGACCGCCCGACTGCACCGGGCAGCCAGCCTTGCTTGGGGCCCGGCTGCACGGTCGGTCGCGAGCCAGCGGGACGGTGCACATCTTCGCCCGGGGTGAACCGGCCCAGGCGAGGGATGGACCATGAAGAAGACGGTGGCGGACCAGTTCGTGGAGGTCCTCGCGCTCGCGGGGGTGAAGCGCATCTATGGCGTGGTGGGCGACAGCCTGAACGCCCTCACGGACTCGCTGCGCCGCCGGGGCGACATCGAATGGGTGCCCATGCGCAACGAGGAGGCCGCCGCCTTCGCCGCGGGCGCGGAGGCGCACCTCACCGGGCAGCTCGCCGTGTGCGCGGGGAGCTGCGGCCCCGGCAACCTGCACCTCATCAACGGCCTGTATGACTGCCACCGCAACCGGGCTCCGGTGCTGGCCATCGCCGCGCAGATTCCCACCGTGGAGCTGGGCACCGGCTACTTCCAGGAGACCCATCCGGAGTCGCTCTTCAAGGAGTGCAGCCACTACTGCGAGCTGGTCTCCGGGCCCAACCAGATGCAGCGCACCGCGGAGATCGCAGTCCGCAGCGCGGTGGGCAAGGGCGGCGTGGCCGTGGTGGTGCTCCCCGGCGACATCGCCATGCTGAAGGCGGAGGACGCGCGCACCCCCACCCCGGAGTCGCTGCGCGCGTCGCTGTCCCAGCTGATGCCCTCATCCGCGCAGGTGGAGCAGATGGCCGCGCTGCTCAACCGCGGCGGGCGCGTGACGCTGCTGTGCGGCGCGGGCTGCGAGGGCGCGGGCGCTCAGGTGGTGGAGCTGGCGAAGCGGCTCCAGGCGCCCGTCGTCTCCGCGCTCCGAGGCAAGGAGTTCGTGGAGAAGGACAACCCCCACTTCGTGGGGCTCACGGGGCTCATCGGCTACGCGTCTGGATACTGGGCGATGATCGACTGCGACGTGCTCCTGATGCTGGGCACGGACTTCCCCTACCGGCAGTTCTACCCGGACAGCGCCGATACGCGGATCATCCAGGTGGACGTGCGCGCGGAGAACATCGGCAAGCGCACGCGGGTGGACCTGGGCGTGGTGGGCAGCGTGTCCGCCACCGTCCAGGCGCTCCTTCCCCGCATCGAAGCCAAGCGCGACACGAAGCACCTGGAGCGCGCGCTCGTGCACTACCGCAAGACGCGCGAGGAGCTGGACTCGCTGGGGCAGGGCACGGTGGGCAGGAAGCCCATCCACCCGCCGCAGGTGGCCCGCGCGTTCGACCTCCAGGCGGCGGACGACGCCATCTTCACCTGCGACGTGGGCCTGCCCACGGTCTGGGCCGCGCGCTACGCGACCATGAAGGGCGGCCGGCGGCTGGTGGGTTCCTTCAACCACGGCTCCATGGCGAGCGCCTTGGCGCAGGCCATTGGCGCGCAGAAGGCCTTCCCGGACCGGCAGGTCATCTCCTTCTCCGGTGACGGCGGCTTCACGATGCTGATGGGGGACTTCATTGGCCTGGTGCAGCTGGGGCTGCCCATCAAGGTCGTGGTGTTCAACAACAGCTCCCTGGGCTTCGTGGCCATGGAACAGCAGGTGGGTGGCATGCTCGATGTGGGCACGGCGCTCCAGAACCCGAACTTCGCCGCGCTGGCGGAGGCCGTGGGCGTCAAGGGCCTGCGCGTGGAGGACCCGGCGCAGGTGGATGAAGCCGTCCAACTGGCGCTCGCGACGCCCGGGCCCGTTCTGGTGGACGCCGTGGTCAGCAAGGCGGAGCTGGTGATGCCACCGCGCATCACCGCGGCCATGGCAGCGGGCTTCACCCTGTTCGGCATCAAGGCCCTGCTCAACGGCCGCACCAACGAGGTGCTGGAGCTGGCACGCACCAACCTCTGGCGCTGAAACCCCTGGCATTTCCAGCGGTTGGGCGGGGCTGGAGAAAAATCAGCAGGGCCGCGAATCCATTCGCCTCGTGGCCGCCTCTTATCTGGCGAATGGGGATTTTCCCCGTCGCACGAGGCCGCCTCCATGGGTTCGACCACCACTCCCGACGCGCTGTTGCTCGCGGCCCACGCCGGTGACCGCGACGCGATGGTGCACCTGCTGCAACTCCAGCAGCCGAACCTCCGGCGCTACGCGCAGAAGCGCTGCCTCATCAGCGACGTGGACGACGCGGTCCAGGAGGCCCTGCTGGTGATGTCCCGCCAGCTGTCCGCCATGCGCAAGCTGGCGTCGTTCTCCGGGTGGATGTTCCGAATCGTCCAGCGCGAGTGCCGCCGGCTGGCCCGCACGGTGCTGAGGAACGACCCCTACGAGGAAGCGCTCGTGGACCAGTGGATGTCCGCGCACACGCCGGACTCGCTGCGGCTGGACATGGCGTCCGCGCTGGAGTCGCTGCCGCCGCAGTACCTGGAGGTCGTCGTGCTGCGCGACTTCGAAGCGCTCTCCATCCGCGAGATGGCCGAGCGCCTGTCGTTGGAGCCGGCGGCGGTGAAGAGCCGCCTGCACCGCGCCCGCGTGATGATCCGCGAATACCTGCTGGCCTGAAGCTCAATCCCTCTCATCTGGAGTCCTGTCATGGCGAACCCCCTGTCCATCCTGGGCATCATCCACACGCTCGTGAGCGTGCCTCCCATCGTCTTCGGCGTCTGGGCCTTCGTGCGCGACGGTCGCATCGACCCGGGGACGCGCGTCGGCAAGGCGTACGTCGTCAGCATGGTGACGTCGGTGGTGACGTCGTTCGGCCTGTCCAGCACGGGCGGCTTCAACCCGGGCCACGCGCTGGGGCTCGTGGCGCTGCTGCTCATGGCGGTGGGCGCGGCGGCGCCGGGCCTGGGCGTGTTCGGCCGCGCCACGGAATACGTGCGGACCCTCACGTACTCCGCCAGCTTCATGGTGCTGCTGGTGCCGGGCATCAACGAGACGCTGACCCGGCTGCCCGCCGGCAAGCCCCTGGCCGACAGCCCGCAGTCCCCCCTGGTGCAGACCGCCCTGGCGACGCTGCTGGGCCTGTTCCTCGTCGGCGCCACGTACCAGGTGCTGCGGCTGCGCGCTCGGACGTACGGCCATGTAGGCGGAGTGCCGAACCGCTGAAAAGCGTGGGGCGTGTCGATTCGTGTGGGCCCGACTCGACGTGGAGTAGAAGGCCCGCGATTTCCACCTGAACGGAGCACGTCATGGACGCCACCCTTTCCTCCTCCACCCCCGGGGTGGACGCCACCCCGAAGAAGAAGTCGTTCGCCCGCTTCCTGCCGACGGCGGCCCGCGTGTTCATGGGGCTGGTGTTCTTCGTCTTCGGCCTGAACGGGTTCCTGGAGTTCATTCCCATGCCCAAGGACCTGAACCCGGCGGATCCGGCGGTGGCCTTTGGCATCGCGATGAAGGCGACGGGCTTCCTGTTCGCGCTGGTGAAGGGCACGGAGACGGTGGTGGGCCTGCTGCTGCTGGCCAACCGCTTCGTCCCGCTGGCGCTGGCGCTCATCGCCCCGGTCATCGTGAACATCTTCCTGACGCACGCCTTCCTCGCGCCGTCGGGCCTGGGCCTGGCCGTGATGCTCCTGGCGGCCGAAATCTTCCTGGCCTGGTCCTACCGGGCGGCGTACCGCCCGATGCTCGCCATGAAGGTCAACCCAGGCTCTTGAGGTCGATGACGAAGCGGTACTTCACGTCGCCCTTCTCCAGCCGCGTGAACGCTTCGTTGATGCCTTGAATGGGAATCAGCTCGATGTCGGAGACGATGCCGTGCTCGCCGCAGAAGTCGAGCATGGCCTGCGTCTCCGGCAGGCCGCCGGTGCCGGAGCCGGAGAAGCTCGCGCGCCGGGAGAGGAGCGAGAGGGGGGCCACCTCCAGCGGCCGGGCCGGGAAGCCCACCAGCACCAGGTGCCCGTCGCGCCGCAGCAGCTCCAGGTAGGCGTTGACGTCGTGGGCCGCGGAGACGGTGTCGAGGATGAAGTCGAGGCTGTTCGCCTTCGCCGCCATCTCCTCCGGCCTCGATGACACGACCACCTCGTGGGCGCCCATCCGCAGCGCGTCCTGCTTCTTGCGGTCCATGTGGCTGAAGACGGTCACGTGCGCGCCCAGCGCGAGCGAGGTCACGGGCCGCGTGCGGCTGTCCGTGCCCACCATCTCCCTGTCCACGGTGGTGACGCCCATCCTGCTGCGCTTCGCCCAGCGCCATCCCCAGGTGGAGGTGGAGCTGCGCATCGAGGACCGCTTCGTGGACATCGTCGCGGAGGGCCTGGACGCGGGCATCCGCCCGTTCGAGGCCGTCGAGCGGGACATGGTGCAGGTGCGTCTGTCCAAGCGGTTCCGCTACGTGGTGGTGGGCTCGCCCGCGTACCTCAAGCGCAAGGGCACGCCCCAGCGTCCGGAGGACCTGCTGGAACACGACTGCGTGAACATCCTCCTGCCGACCACCGGCGCGAAGTACGCGTGGGAGTTGGAGCGCGGCAAGAAGACCTGGCGCATCCCCGTGCGCGGCCCCGTGCTCGCCACCAACGAGGAGGTGCTGGTGGCGATGGCGGAGGCGGGCCTGGCGCTCATGTATGCCTTTGAGCCCACCATCGTGCCGCGCTTGAAGCGCGGCACCCTGAAGCTGGTCCTGGAACCCTACGCGGCGTGGATGGAAGGGTTGTTCCTCTACTTCCCCAGCCGCGCCCAGGTGTCCCCCGCGTTCCGTGCCTTCCTGGACGTGGCCCGCGAGGTGACGGCCGAACGGCCCTGAAAGGGTCAGTCGCGCGGCGGGCCGCGGCGGCGGTCCACCACGCCCGTGGTGACGGGCAGGTCCGCGGACGCCGCGCTCCGGGCCCGCAGGCTCAGGGTGGCGGCGCTCTCCGTGGGCAGCCCCGCCCAGCTCCGCAGCCGCTCCAGCGCCACGGCCTGCTCCGCCTCCGGCAGGCCCGTGATGCGGGAGCCGTGGTTGCCGCCCGGCTGGTAGAACCGGTAGGAGTCATTGCGCGCGCTCACGCTGAACGCGCCCGTGGACCAGGGGTCGTTCTCTCCGTAGACGAGCAGGATGCGCTCGCCGAACGCCTTCACCCAGCCCTCTACGATGGGCATCACGAAGGGGTTGAAGGGGTACGGCCGCATGTCGAAGGGCACGAGCGCCCGCGGGTCGTAGCCCCGGGGATAGCGCAGGACGCCGCGCAGGTGGGCCTCGTCGGACGCGTAGCTGCCCAGCTGCGTGGCGGCCTGGAAGTCGTAGGGCGCGTAGTAGTCCAGGTCCCCGTCGCTCATGTACGAGAGGCCGACCACATCATCCAGGAAGTCCACCAGCCCCTGCGCGGAGCCTCCCGGCGGGGGAATCTCGTCACACAGCGACGCGTCGCCGTACTGCCAGAAGGCGAAGGCGAACTCGAGGGCGCTGAACTCCAGCGCCTTGTCCACGCCCAGGAAGTCGTAGGTGCTGCCGTAGTACGCCGCGGCCGTCGCCTGGAAGAGCGGCTCCGTCTCCGTGCGCCGCTCCAGCACTTCACGCTGGAAGCCGCGGATGCTCTCGCGGCACGCGGGCGTGCCCAGCTTGCTCAGGAACTTCACGTAGCGCGGGTCCTGCGTGCCGTAGCTGTTGGGCGCCACGTAGGCCACCGTGGCATCCACGTCTCGCGGGAAGAACGCCCGGTGATAGAGCGACGTCATGCCGCCCTTGCTGCCGCCGGTGCTGATCCACTTGCCCGGGAAGAGCGGCTTGAACGCCTGGACGATGCGGTGGTGGTCCGCCGCCGCCTGCTCGATGCTGAGCAGCCGCCAGTTCGCGGGCTGCGGAATGGAGGGCCCGAAGAAGCGGTGCTCCACCTGCAGCTGGTTGCCCTGCAGCAGGAAGGTGGGCTCCGTCTGGCCGGGGGACGTGCTGATGCCGTAGCCCGTGCTGGCCAGCACCATGGGCGCCTCCGCGTTCCGGAAGACCAGCGTCATCCGCTGCTGGAAGCGCGTGCCATTGGGGTGCAGGTGGTCCGCCGGCTGGTCATAGGCCAGCACGAAGATGCGCGCGCCCGACGGGCTGGGCGGCCGCTCCTGCAACACCGTGAGGCCGGGAACCGCCTGCAATTGCGCCAGGATGTCCGGCGCCGTGTCCTGTGTCAGGGATTGCGCCTGGACCTCGGGCGCACTCGGGGCGATGGACTCGGGGGGAAGCTCGCTGCCGCCGCAGGCCTGGAGCCCCAGTGCCAGCGCGCACGCCAGCACCGCGGGACGACTGAAGAAACGTGACATGGGTAAAGCCCTCCTTGGGCGAAAGACAGAACGAACATGCCGGTCCTGTATTTCCAGAAGAAGGACGTCCCGGGTGCTCCCGGCAATTACTTGCGCCGTGGAGGTGAATCGCGCAGCAAAGGCTGACCCTGGCGCAGGTGTCTGGCCAGCGCGGCGTAGGAGCCCTGCTGGTATCTGGCCCACGCCTCGGGGTGCAGCAACTGCTCCAGCGCTCCCGCGATGACCTGGGAGTGTCCTTGGAGGTGCGTGTCCGCGTGGACCTGGTCCACGGCGTCCGCGCGGTCGTCGGCCACCACCGCGCGAGCCGTCAGCGTGTCCGCGTAGGTTGAGTAGTCGTTGTAGTAGGTCCAGGCCGCGCCGCGCAGCGTGAGGCCGCCCAGCGCGACCAGCTCGCCGTGGAAGAGGAGGTTGTCCGCCTGGATGGAGCCACCCGCGAAGAGCAGGGCGTAGTCGAATCCTTCGTGGATGATGTTGCCCTCCACCACCAGGTCCCCCGCGACCAGCAGGCGGGACTGGTCCTCCAGGAGGAGGTGGCCCTTCACGTGGACGCGGCCCTCTTCGAAGACGAGGTCCGTGCCTTCCGTCAGCGTCAGGTCTCCATCCACCTGCTTCGTCGCGGCGGAGGCTGGGAGTCCGGCCTTGAGTTGGGCCCGCTTCCCGGCCGTCCCGCAGGGCTCGTGGAGCGAGGCGTGTTCCATCAACTTCTGGAGCAGTGACATGGTGGGACCCTGTTCGGTGGAAGGTCCCGGCTCTAAGTTCTTGAGCCATGAACGTCTACGAGATTCGCGGTGCCTTCGGTCTGGACAACCTGGTGCGCGCGGAGCGGCCGGACCCCGTGCCCGGCCCCTTCCAGGTGCGCGTGCGCGTGAAGGCCACGAGCCTCAACTCGCGCGACCTGATGATGGTGGAGGGCCGCTACAACCCTCGCCAGAAGCTGCCGCTGGTGCCCAACTCGGATGGCGCGGGCGTGGTGGACGCGGTGGGGCCGGGCGTCACCCGCGTGAAGCCAGGCGACCGGGTGATGACGCTGTTCGCGCAGGGCTGGCAGGCCGGTGAGCCGACGAAGGCCATCACCGCCACCACGCTGGGTGGGCCGCTGGATGGCGCGCTCGCGGACACGATGCTCCTGCACGAGGACGGCGTGGTGCCCACGCCCGCGTACCTCACCGACGAGGAGGCCGCCACGCTGCCGTGCGCGGCGGTGACGGCGTGGAGCGCGCTCGTCACTCAAGGTGCGCTCAAGGCCGGGGACACGGTGCTGGTCCAGGGCACGGGCGGCGTGTCCATCTTCGCGCTGCAGATTGCCCGGCTGTTCGGCGCGCACGTCATCGCCACGTCCAGCCGCGACGACAAGCTGGAGCGGGCCCTGAAGCTGGGCGCGCAGGAGGGCATCAACTACGTCACCACCCCGGACTGGGAGAAGGCGGCGCGCACGCTCACCGGAGGCGTGGGCGTGGACCACGTGGTGGAGGTGGGCGGCTCGGGGACGTTCGAGAAGTCACTCAAGGCGCTGCGCGTGGGCGGCACCGTGTCCGTCATCGGCGTGCTGTCCGGCGGGGCGGGCTCCGTGTCCCTGGTCCCCATCCTGATGCAGAACCTGCGCGTGCAGGGCGTGTTCGTGGGCCACCGTCAGTCCTTCGAGGCGCTGACGCGCGCGTTCACGCTCCATGACGTCCACCCGGTGGTGGACCGCGTGTTCCCCTTCGCGGAAGCGCGCGCCGCCTTCGAGCACATGAAGCAGGGCGCGCACTTCGGGAAGATTGTCATCAAGGTGAGCTGACCCACGCGAAGTGGAAGTGGGCCTCCACCGTGGGCGTGGTGGTGCCCTTGGGCATGGGCGGGAAGGGCGCCGCCTTCTTCACCGCGGCGAGCGCGGCGGCGTCCCAGGCCTTGGCGCCGGACTCGGTGAGGATGGCGGTGGAGACCAGCTTGCCGTCCTTGTCGAGCACGGCCTGGACGATGGTCTTCTTGCCCAGGGCCGGCGTGCCCTTGGGGCCCGGCTGCTTCCAGGCCTTCGCCACCCGCTGGAAGGCCTGCTGCTGGTAGGTGGGGCTGTCCACCGAGCCCTGGAAGTAGGTCTGCAGCTGGGGACTGCCGCTCGCGGCCAGGGCCCCGGAAGCGAGGGCCAGCGCGAGCACCACCACGGCGGTTTTCGGGATGCGGAGCATGGGCCGAATATAGGGCCCGCTCAGCTTCTCGGCTGGGGGCCTCTGGGGGGGAAGGGCTTCGCTTCGGGGGGCTTGCCCGCGCTCTTCTCCGGCTGCCAGGACAGGTCGTACACCGCCGCGTCGCCCGCCGCGCGCATCAGCACCACGGAGGCTCCGTGCGCGCCGCTCATCTCCAGGCCGGCGGAGAAGAGGCCCCGGTAGAAGCCGGCGATCACCACCGGGCGGCAGGTGAGCACGTAGCGCGTGGGCCCCGTCTGCTCCAGCCGCGCCTCCAGGTAGTTGGTGCCCGTGCGCAGGTTGCGCGTCATCCGCTCCAGCATCCGGTGCGGCCCCAACAGCCGCACGCCCGCCAGGAGCGCGCTGCCAATGAGCGTGGACCCGTAGCCCTCCAGGAAGCGCCGGCCCACCACCTCCGCGCCGTCGTCCAGCGTGGCCGCGGGCGCGAGCACGGACGACGCCAGCTTCAGCGACTCCACCCACACCTCCAGGGGATAGGCCACCGCCAGCTTCCCGCGAGGGTCGATGCCGGCGTCGCGCAGCTGCCGCGCGCAGGGCTCGTCCAGGTGGTCACCCAGGGCGCGAATCAGCCCTTCGAAGCTCTGCTGGAAGACAAGGCGTTCGGGGGTCATCGGCATGTCCTCCCACGCTACCCGTGTGAGAGGGGCCGCCTCAACCCGGTAGGTTCCCAGTTCTCAAGAAC